>JAYELQ010000131.1:0-2248 GCA_034717655.1 Campylobacterota bacterium | reverse complement strand
TGAATTTACACCTATGACTGACCCTGGTTCTACTTGTATTATGTCTTTTACAAATCAAAAAATGGGAATGTTTTGTTTTGCTAAATCAAAAGAAGCATTAAGAAAAACAGAGGATTAGATTTTAAAAAGGATATATTTTTAAAATATATCCTTTAAAATATAAAAATAATATAGATATCTTATATTTAAACTAACAATTATAAGAAAGAGTATAAATGCTAAAAAAAGTAGAGATAACAAACTTCAAAAACTTCAATGAAAAATTTACATTTGATTTAAGTGATACAAATAATTTTGAGTTTAATAAAGAGTGTATTCAAAATGGTATAGTAAATACAGGTGTCATATATGGGCATAATGGATGTGGTAAATCAAACTTAGGATTTGCTATATTTGATTTAGTTTCACACCTAACAGATAAAAGATTTGAACCTATTAAATATACTAATTATTTAAATGCTAATAATAAAAATAGTTATTCTACCTTTAAATTTATATTTAAATTTGATGAAAATATTGTTGAATATGAATATACAAAAAAAGACTATGAAACTTTAGTAAGTGAAAAAGTTACTATTAATGATAATGTATATGTAAGTATAGATAAAAATAAAAGTTCTATTTTCACTACAGTAGCTAAAGGTGCAGAAACTCTTAATAAAGATTTACAAGATTCTAATATTTCTATTATTTCATATATATCTAAAAATACTATTTTAGAAAGTACAATTGAGAATAACACATTTAAAGGTTTTATTGAATTTGTAAATAGTATGTTATTGTATAAAAATATTGATGATGACTTTCATATTGGATTTATACAAGGAAAAGCAAAGAGTCAACATTATGCTAATTATATTGTTGAAACAGATTATTTAAAAGATTTTGAATCTTTTTTAAATAAAGCAGGAATAGATTGTAAATTAATATCAAGAGAAGTTGATGGTAAATATCAACTATTATTTAAATTTAAAAATAAAGATATTGAATTCTTTTCAATTGCATCTTCAGGTACAATAACTTTAGCAATGTTTTATGTCTGGCAAAAAGTTATGAAAAATAAAAATTGTAAATTTGTATTTATTGATGAATTTGATGCTTATTATCATCATGATTTATCTCAAATTGTTATTGAAAAACTAAAAGAGATGACTGATACACAAGTTATATTAACAACTCATAACACGACAAATATTTCAAATGATTTACTTCGTCCTGATTGTTATTTTATAATGGATAATAAAAAAATAACATCTCTAAAAGATAGAACATACAAAGAGTTAAGAGAAGCACACAATATAGAAAAAATGTATAGAGCAGGTTCTTTTGAGTAAACAAGAATATATATTATTTATATTTGAGGGTAAAAACACCGAACCTAGAATATTTGAAAATATGAAAAAATACTTTCTTCACAAAAAAGAAAAGAATATATCACAAGATATTATTTTTTGTTATGGAACAGTTATATATAAACTTTATAAAGAATTCTTTACAGATGCTACTCTTGATAAAGATTTAGATTTAGTTACTATTCTAAAACCTAAAGATAAAGATAATAAGATTATTAAATTTGGTCAAGTTTCAGAAATATATCTATTTTTTGATTATGATAGTCATGCTTCAAATGCATCTGATAGTAAACTAAAAAGTATGCTAGAATTATTTAATGATGAAACTAGTGACTATGGAAAATTATTTATTAGCTATCCAATGCTGGAATCATTACAACATATTAAAAAAGATGTTGATTTTAGTAAAACAGTTGAAATATCTCAAAATGGATATAAAAAAACGGCAAGAGCAAATTGTGAAAAAAGATTTTTACATTTTAATGATTATACTGAGATTATTTGGGAATACTTAATTAATCAACATTCCAAAAAAGCCAACTTTATAGTAAATGATACTTTTGAATATCCAGTAAAAATAATAGAACAACTAGATATATTTGATAATCAAAAAGCAAAATATATAGACAAAGAAAATAAAGTAGCTGTATTGAGTGCTTTTCCATTGTTTTTATTAGATTATTATGGAGTTTCCAAGTTTAAATAATAATCAAGAAAAGAGCCATTAAACAGTTTTTTTAAAAATCTCTTAAATAATTTTCTAATTTATAGAAATTTAATACAATATTACTATTAAAATACTATAATTTCATAAACTTTTTACAATATGGAGATAAAAATTTTATGAATAGTAAATTAAATAGTATAAAAACAGAGATACAAAAAGTTATAGTTGG
>JAYELQ010000130.1:0-2250 GCA_034717655.1 Campylobacterota bacterium | reverse complement strand
TTTTAATTATTCCTATTTATAAATATTCTATTCTTTTATTTTTATATTAATAAAGCCTAATATTAATATATCTTTCAAAATCTTTAAATAGCCTTTGATTATATATAATTATACATCTTTTGAAAGATATATAAGCAGATTTTTCTGAAATCTCTTCAATAATTTCATTTTGTGCAACTCTTTTAAGTTTTGTTTTTTCATACTTATCAAGCTTTTTTCTAAAATTTTCTATCTCTTCTTTTATATCGTCTTTTAAATCTTCACACGATTTACTTTTTGAGTTTTCTCTATTATAAACTCTATTTAAAAGTTTTATAGTTTCTTTTACTTTATTTCCCTTATCTGGTTCATCATTAATTTTTTCTATCTCAACTTTACAATCTTTTGTATTAAGCCTTAATTTTATGTATTTTGATGGGTCTATTTCACAACAATTAATAATCTCATTTTCTGAACTTGTATTTATATCTTTTGGTTTTATTTTATTACATTTTTGACAAGAATAAAAAAGATTTTTATAATCATTTTCTAAATGTTTATATTTTTTTTGTGGATAAAAATGTTCAACCTCATAGTGCCTTGTAACCTCTTCACATATATAACACCGTTTAAAAAAATCTTTTTTTAAAGCATCTTGAACACTATTATCAGAATAATCAGTAAAAATTGGATTTTCTTTTCTATCAACTTTAGTCATCTTGTATCTTTTCTTGAGCCTCTTTAAATCTTAAATAAATTTCATCTGAAAGCATTGGTGAAATTTTATCAAGCTTCAAATCCAAATCAAATAATTCTTTTTCTTGATGTTCGTCTAGTCTATCATTTTCAAAAAGAGTTATTAAATCTTCATACCTTTTTATATCTGAAACTAAAACCCTTGAAAATTCACTATCAACTTCAAAATAATTTTTTACTATTTGTGAATAAGAAGCGTTTACAAATCTTTCGCTATCAACTATCTCCCTTTTCTCCAAATCACAAATAATAGCATTTGAAAGAGAAGATAAAACAAAAGGGCTATGAGTAGTAACAATAAATTGAACCTTTGGAAAAAAACTAACTAAAAATGGTAAAACTTTTTTTTGTAGTTCAACATGAAGATGGGTTTCTATCTCATCAATTAAAACAACACCTTGCATATCATAAACCTTAATATTATGAGCTTCCATTCTAAGGATTAATTCTGTAAAAATTGCCAAAAATGAAGAGTAACCATCTGATAATTCATTTAAATTAAAAATTCTACTATCATACTCTATCTTAAAATCAAAGTTCTTATGGTTAAATGCTATTTTCAAATCATCTTTATCAAATATATCTTTAAGAGCATTTTCAAATCTTTCAAACCATTTTGAAATATTTTCTACCTCTTCTATATTACCTTCAATTTGTTCAAATGCTTGAGATGTCTTTAAGTTTACTAAATATTGTAAGAATGTTTTATTTAACTCTTCTCTCGTATTATATTTTTGTTTAAAACTTTGTTTAGTAGGGTTTTGAACTGAATAAGACTCACTTTTTCTTTTTGCCTTAAAAAAAGCTAAGATAAATTTACCATTGGTAATATTTTTATAAATTTCACTTTGATTTGAAAATAGTAAATCAATTTTCTTAATTTGAGCAAATTGATTATTTATAAGTTTATTTAGTAAAGTATCTATCTCATCTAATAAACTTGTCTTTCCACTTCCATTTTTACCAGTGATTATAAGATGCTTTCGTTCGTTATTATCCAATGGTATATCTAAATCTTTTATAATACTTCTTACATCTTTTATAAAAAGCTTTTGTATAAAATATTCATTCATATATAAATCTCCTTTTTAAATTAAAATACTCATCTGTAATATATTTTTCATTATACAAAACTTAAGATTATAAAATGTATAATTCAAATAAAAAGGTAATATACAATGAAACTAGCAGTATTTGATTTTGATTCAACTTTAATGGATGGGGAAACAATAGATTTTTTTGCAGCAGAATTAGGATTAGAAGAGAAAGTAGCATCTATTACAGAAAAAGCTATGAATGGTGAATTAGATTTTTTTGAAAGTTTAATAACAAGAGTTGAGTTATTAAAAGGTTTAGAGTATAATAAAGTTGTAGAGATTGGTAAAAACTTACCTTTAATGAATGGAGCAAAAGAGATAGTTCCAGCTTTACAAGCAAAAGGTTATAAAGTTATCTGTTTTAGTGGTGGTTTTAGAGTAGGTACAACTCCAGCAAAAGAGATATTAGGTCTTGATG
>JAYELQ010000129.1:0-11336 GCA_034717655.1 Campylobacterota bacterium | reverse complement strand
GAAGAAAAAAAAGATATAGTAGTAAAAGAACCATTATCAAAAGATAAATTAGCTAATAGTACAAATAGTATCATAGATAGCTCTAGGTTATTAAATAAAATGGTTTTAGAAAAATTAAATAAAGAAGAGGTTAAGTCTCCTGATATGATAAAACAAGAGATAAGAGAAAACCTTACTAAAGATAAAAAAACAATATCAGAAACTATAAATATTTCAAAGAGTTCTGAATCTTTAAAGCAAAGTAATACTACTAAAAGCTCTTCAATAAGTGATATTATAGATAAGTCTATAAAAGAAAATGTATCTATAAGAGATAATATCTCAAAAACTGAAGTAAAATCTATAAAAGAAGAAAAAGTAGAAAATGGTGAAAAAGTTGTTGTGATGAATGTTTCAAAAGATGTTGTTGAAACAATTCAAAATAAGATAATAGGAGCACAACAAAAAGTTGGACACTTTATGAGTGAAACTGCTAGAAATATGTATCTTAATTATCAAGCACCTATGAATGCTTTTAGAATAAGTTTAAATCCAGCTAATTTAGGAACTATAGCTATTGTAATGAGAAGTAATAAAGTAGATAATAGTATATCTATTAGTATGAATATGAGTAATCCTGCAACTATGGACATGTTCACTGATAGTAAATCTCTATTACAAAGTGCATTAGGTAAAAACTTTAATGAAAACTCTAATATCAATTTAAGTTTTGGTATGCAAGATAATAATTCAGATAAAAACTCTCAACAGTTTAGTCAAAATCAAAACTCTGATAATTATAATGAATCTAATGAAAATAGTTCAGATAATAAAAAAGAAGATATAAATAGTGATGAATTGTTAGAAGATTCTAATCAATACGCATAGTTAAAATATATTTATGCAAGAGCTAATATCATTACTAAATGAACAAGTAGTTTTTGCTTTTTTATTATTATTAGCTAGAGTTTTATCTTTTATGGCATTTATGCCTATATTTGGACATAAAACTGTAAATCCAACAGTTAGAATAGCTATATCATTTTATTTTAGTCTTTTTCTTTTCCCTTTTGTTGATTATAGCCATTTAACTATGGATGAGAGTAGATTTATGTTAGCTTTATTTTCTGAAATAACATTAGGTCTTGTTGCCTCATTTTTAGTACAGATAGTATTTTCTGCTGTGCAAATTATTGGAGATATGGTAGGTTATGCTACAGGTTTATCTATGGCAAATATGTTTGACCCAACAACAGGAACACAACAAGGTATTATAAGTAGAATATTATATTTAATAATTTTAGTAATATATTTAGAAACAGGTATGTATGAGCTGACATTATACCTTTTAGGTACTAGTGTAGATAAGATTTTATTGGGGGAATTTTATCTTTTTGATTATAATGGTATAGCTTATGCCGTTAAAGAGATGAATAATATGTTTGCATTCGCATTTGCATTTGCATTTCCACTATTTTTTATAGGATTTATTATGGATGTTTATTACGCTTACGGTACAAAATCTATGCCTGCATTTTCCCCATTTGTTATAACATTTCAGATTAAATTTACACTTATTTTTATATTTATGATGTTGGGTTTTGATATTTTTATAGAGCAGTTTACAAAATATTTTATAAATCAATTACAATAAAAGGTTATTTATATGGCAGATGATGCAGAAAAAACAGAAGAACCCACCTCCAAGAAGATAGATGATGCCAAAAAGAAGGGAAATGTTCCAAAATCAGCTGAAGTACCAGGGGTAGCTATTTTATTTTTCTCTTCTATATATCTATTATTCTTTTCTAGTTCTATCTCTGAAGGTTTAAAAGCTATGATGATACATACTTACTCTTTTATAGATGGAGAGTTAGATAATAAAATATTTTATGAACTATCTGTAAGTGCAGTTGAAAATGGTTTAATATCACTAATGCCACTTTTTTCTTTAATAGTTTTTTTAGCTATTATAGGAAATGTTGTACAGTTTGGCTTTATATTAACTCCTATTAAATTAGAGTTAAGTAAAATTGATCCAATAGGTGGAATGAAAAATCTATTTAGTATGAAAAAGTTTCTTGAAGCATTTAAACTAACAATAAAATTAATAGTTGTTTTTATAGTTATGGTTGTTCTTTTATATATGTTTTGGAAAGATATAATTATGTTAATGGATCATACATTACAAGATACTATTACAGATATGATTAGACTCGCTACATATTTTATATTTACTATTTTGTTTATTATAGTTATTTTTGCTATAATAGACTTTGTATTTGTTAGATATTTTTATTTTAAGCAGTTACGAATGTCAAAACAAGAGATTAAAGATGAGCATAAAAATATGGAAGGTGACCCTTTAATAAAAGGTAAAATACGTCAAATTCAGATGAAAATGGCAAAACAAAGAATGATGGCAGATGTACCAGATGCTGATGTTGTTATAACCAATCCTACTCACTATGCAGTAGCTTTAAAATATGAAGATGATAAAACATCAGCTCCTATTGTAGTAGCAAAAGGTATAGATTTTCTAGCTTTAAAAATTAAAGAGATAGCATTAGAGAGTAAAATACCTCTTATTGAAGACCCAGCTTTAGCAAGGGCTATATACAATCAAGTTGAGATACAACAAGAGATACCAGAAGAGTTTTATAAGTCTATAGCAGAGATATTTACATATATATATAAATTAAATAAAAAATAGGAGTTTTAATGAAAATAATAAATCTAATAATAATATTATCTTTTATAGTAGTTAATAGTTATGCTAAAAAAGAGTTTTATTACAATTTTATAGGTGATGATTTAAATCAAATTTCACAAGAAGAGAAAGATAAGCTAATTAATGCACAAGATGAATTAGATACAATTCAGAGATATTTAAATATGGGTAAACCAGAGTTTGCTTTACAGCAATTAGAGGTATTTAGATTAAATAACAGTGTTAGATTATTAGATTCTAAAGTTATTTTATTACATGCAAATATTTTATATAAAACAGATAATAAAAATAAGATACTTGAAGCTGAAAATATTTTATTAAAAGCTATAAATAGTTCAAAAGTAAAGCAGGATGATTTATTAGAAGCATATAAATTATTAATAAAAATAAAAATAAAAGTAAATAAGTTAAAAGAAGCAAAATATTATGCAAATATAATAGAAGAAAGTTTTGATAATCCTTTTTCTAAAGTATATGGAAAAGTTGCTAATGCTCAAATATATATAAAATTAAGGGAATATAAAAAAGCTATTAAGATTTTAAAAAGAGAACTAATAGAGACTACAAATTTAGAAATAGCTACAGTTATAGCAGACCAATTATATGATGCATATATGTTAAATAAAGAGAATGATAAAGCATATGATTTAATAGGTAAAGTTTTAGAAAGAAATATAGATTATTATGCAGGTGATAGATATAAAGCTATGGATATGGTTAAGAAACTTTTAGATGACGAGATGCCAGATTTTGCAATTAAAATTTTAGAACAATTAATAAAAAATGCAGATAATCCTAAAAATATTGATAATTTTAAATTTATATTAGCAAATACTTATATGGACTTAGCAGGAAAAGATTTAGAATATTTATTAAAAGCAAAAGAGATTTATGTAGAGTTAATACAAAATAAAAAAAGTTCAAATATATATTTAAAAGATTCTAAAATATATTTAGATGAGATTATTATGAGAGAGGGTAAGTTTGAATCAAATATGATAGCCAATAAATATTCTACAAATGTAAATATGCATGATAAAGCTATGATGCAAGAGTTATTAAATTTAATTAAAGATAATAAGTTTGAACAAGCTATAAGAATGAAAAATATTTATAGTAAAATACCTAATAAAATTATTAATAGATTTGGATATACAGATATAGAAGAGCTTTATAATATAATAAATAGAGATATGTTGAGGTATTATTTAACAACTGGACAATGTGAAGAGTTAAATACTATTTTAGAAAAAGCTCCAAAAGGTTCTTTATTAGATGTTACGAAAGAGGATAAGATAACAAATCATTTATTTAATTGTATGTTAGCTTTACCTAATGAAAAAACTTATAATTTAGCTAAAGAGGTTTTTGATAATTCTAAAAGAGCAGAGATATATTTTTATTTAGAAAGAGTTGCAATATTAATTAATAATTATAAAGATGCTTTAGATTATTCAATAAAAATAGAAGATTTAAATGATGCAGATGTTTTATCAAAAGAGTTTTTATATAGGTTTTTAATATATGGTAAAAGAGGGGATCAAAAAAGTATAGAAAAGTTTTTTGGATATGCTAGAAATAATGCTGGGTTTATATATGAAAATCGTTCTAACCCTATGATTATTGATTTTTATTATCAATACTATTTATACTTATTAAAACAAAATGAAGAGGAAGATGCTATTGATATTTTATATAAATTATACAATAAACAAATAGAGATGAATGCAAGAATATATTCCCCATTTGTAGAGATAGAATTAGCAAAATATGCAAAATTAGATGATAATTATGAAAAAGCTTTAGAATATTTGAAATTTGGTTTAAATATAAAAAGGATGAAAGATGGTAAAAGTATAGACCGTAAAATCAAGAAAAATGATTTAGCTCGTATATATTACGAGATGGCAAAAATATATGAGTTTTTAAATAAACAAAATAGATATAAAATTATGATAAAAAGGTGTAAAGCGATAAAGAATACAGATAGTTACTATAAAAAAATGTGTGATAAATTATAATGATTGATTTAGATAATATTTTAAATAAAATTGATGAAAATAATTTAGTAATACCTTTTGGAAGAATTACTAATATTACAAGCTCTAGTATTATTGCAGTTGGATTAGAGGTTGCAATTGGAGATATTGTAAAAATAGAATCTGTAAAGCATCTATATACAGTTTTGGGTATGGTAGCAGCTGTTGATACTACAACTTCTACTATTGTACCTTTTTCTTTTGTAGATGGATTTAAAATTGATGATAAAGTTTATAGACAAAAAGAGGGTTTAAGTATAAAGTGTGGTTATGGTCTTTTAGGTAGAGTTGTAAATGCTTTAGGGCATCCTATTGATAATAATGGAAAACTAAAAGATATTGAAGAGGAATCTGCAATAAATAAAGAAACAATGTCCCCTTTAGATAGAGGTATTATAGACCAACGTTTCTCTACAGGGGTAAAATCAATTGATTCAATGCTTACTTGTGGAAAAGGTCAAAAAGTTGGTATTTTTGCAGGTTCTGGAGTTGGAAAATCTACATTAATGGGTATGATAGTAAAAGGTTGTGAAGCACAAATAAAAGTTATAGCATTAGTTGGGGAAAGGGGTAGAGAGATACCTGAGTTTATCCATTATAATTTAGGTAATGACCTTACAAATACCGTAGTTGTAACAGCAACAAGTGATGAATCTTCTTTGATGAGAAAATATGCAGCTATGACAGCTATGGCTATATCTGAATTTTTTAGAGATAAGGGTCATGATGTTTTATTAATGATGGATTCTGTTACTAGATTTGCTATGGCTCAAAGAGAGATAGGTCTAAGTACAGGTGAACCACCAACACAAAGGGGATATCCACCATCTGTATTTGCTCTTTTACCACAACTTATGGAGAGAGCTGGGTCTAATAAATTAGGTACTATTACTGCTTTTTTTACAGTGTTAGTTGATGGAGATGATTTAAGTGATCCTATTGCAGATCAAAGTAGGTCTATTTTAGATGGTCATATTGTTTTAACTAGGAAACTTACTGAAGAGGGGTTTTATCCACCAATTGACCTGCTTCAAAGTGCTTCAAGAGTTATAGATAAGGTTATACCAAAAGAACAATATAATAGGTTTTTAAAGTTAAAAAGGGTATTATCTCTTATAAAAGAGAATGAAGTTCTTATTAGAGTTGGTGCTTATAAAAAAGGTATGGATAAAGAACTTGACAATGCATTATATAAAAAAGATAAAATTAGAGCATTTTTATCTCAAGGTACAGATGAAAAATACGATTATGATACAATAATAAAACTATTAAAGGAGGTTACAAATGATTGATAGATCAGGAACAATGTTATATCACATTAACAATTTAAATGTACAAAATGAACGGGTTTCATACCAAATGGCTACAGGTAAAGTTTTAGATAAGGGTAGTGATGATGCTGTTTTACATTCTACTGTTATTAATATTGAAGATAAATTAAGAGTAACAGAAGGGTTAATGACTCAAATTGAAAAATCAAAAGCTTTAAATGATACAGCTGATGATACAATGAGTGAAACAAAATTATCATTAGAAAATGTTAAATTAGATTTAATGAAAGCTTTAAATAGTGGAGTTGACAGAACTGATAAGTTAGCAATTGCTACAAACTTAGAGGGTATTAGAGATAATATTATAGATAGAGTTAATACAGAGATTGATGGAGAGTATATTTTTGCTGGTTCTGTTACAACAAATCGGACATTAGTAAAAGATGCTGATTTTGATACAAATGGTAAAGTTGAATTTGGAGGAGATTCTTTTTTAAGAGAGATAGCAGTTCAACCAGGTAGTTATAGAGATAGAGGTATTACTGCATATGATGCTATTTTTTATAATGCAAGTACAGCAACTGCTGGTACTGAGTTTACTTGGAGTGAAGGTGATAGAGTAATAGATGAATACAATCACGAATGGAAAGTATTAGATGGAAATGGTGCTATTTATGATCCAAATGATACATCTGCAACACCAAGTTCACTACAAAAATATGACCATAATGGTGTAATAATGGATACAGTATTATATCCAGAATCAAATATAGCTATAGATAGTTTTAATCCCCAAGTTGAATCTAATGGAGATTTAGCAGTTAAAGCTACATTTACAATAAATACATTACCAACTCAGCCAGAAGGTAGGCTTTTTGAAGCAAAGCATAACTATCTAGATGATTTAAATGTTGCTATAAATGCTTTAAAAGGTAACTATACAAAATTAGATGGTTCAAGAGGTATTGTAGCTACAGATGCTCAAGTTACAGATATATTAAAAACATCTTTAACAAGCACAACTAATCAATACGATGCAACAAATGTTGGTCATGGTGAATTAGGTGGTAGAAATCATGTATTTGATGTATCTTATGAAAAGCTTAGAACACAAGAGATACACTATAATATGTTACTTGTAGAAAATGATAGTGCTGATTTAGCAAAGTTAGCAATGGAATCAAAGTCGTTAGAGATGACATATCAATCTTTATATTCAACTATATCTAAAATGAATAACTTAACTTTATTAGATTATATCAAATAAAAGTAGGTAAATTCTATATATGAATATTAAAAATATACTATTTAGAAAAGAATATCTCCTTATAGGATTTGTCTTTTCTATGTTAGCAATTATTATTGTTCCATTACCAAAAGGTGTATTGGATTTTTTTCTTATTTTATCATTAACTTCAGGTATTTTAATATTATTAATATCTTTATTTATACAAAAACCAACTGATTTATCAACTTTTCCCACCCTTTTATTAATTTTAGTAATGTTTAGGCTATCCTTAAATATAGCAACAACTAGGTCTATCTTAAGTGAGGGTCACAATGGACCAGAGGCTGTAAGCTCCATTATATCTGCATTTGGTGAGTTTGTTGTTGGTGGAAATATGGTAATTGGTGTTATTGTATTTATTATTTTGGTACTAATTAACTTTATGGTTGTTACTCAAGGTGCAGGTAGAGTTGCTGAGGTTCAAGCAAGGTTTAGTTTAGATTCATTACCTGGTAAACAGATGGCAATTGATGCTGATTTAAATGCTGGTTTTATAGATGATAAACAAGCTAAACAAAGAAGAGAAGAGTTAGCTAGTGAAGTTAGTTTTTATGGTACAATGGATGGTTCTGCTAAGTTTGTAAAAGGTGATGCTGTTGCTGGTATTATTATTACTCTTGTAAATTTAATAGGTGGACTTACTATTGGTATTTTAGAACACGGTTTAACAGCTGCTGAGAGTTCTGAGATATATACAATTTTAACTATTGGTGATGGATTAGTAGCACAAATACCAGCTCTTGTAATATCAACAGCAACTGCTATTATAATCACAAGGTCTAATGCAGATAAAGAGGAGTTTGCAGGTGGTACTATTGGTCAACTTGCAAAAGATACCCGTTCTTTAGTTATTACAGGTATGGCTTTACTATTATTTAGTATGGTTCCTGGGTTTCCAACAGGTATTTTATTAGTAATGGGTATAATATTAATGGGTACAGGTTACCTTATGCATATGATAGCTACAGATGCTGATAATGGATTTACTAGATTTATAAAAGGTGATCAAACTGCTAAAAAAGCAAAAGAGATAGCTGATAAAAAAGCAAAAGAGATAGCTAAGAAGAAAGAAAATATTGGTCTAAATGAGGAGCAATCTATTGATAAAACTATGAAACTAGAGGTTTTAGAGTTAAAACTTGGTGCTTCATTATTAAGACTAGTTCAAGGTGATAGTGAACTTTTAGATAAAATTAAAGGGATTAGAAATAAAATAGCTGCTGATTTAGGTTTTGTAATACCACAAATTAGAATTAGTGATGATAGTAGTTTATATATGAATCAATACTCTTTTAATTTAAAAAGAGTTCCTATCTCAACAGGAAATGTTGAGTTAAATAAATTATTGGCTATGGGTGGAGTCGCTGGTGCTAGAATACAAGGAAAAAGGGTAAAAGAACCTGTATTTAACCTTGATGCAACTTGGATAGATAAAGAGAATAAAGATGAAGCATTAAACAAAGGTTTTACAGTTGTTGATGCTCCTACTATTATATCTACACATATATCTGAATTAATAAAAAAACATGCAGAAGATATCATAACTAGACAAGATTTAGTTGATATGATAGATAGATTAAAAGGTGATTTTCCTATTATTGTAGAGGAAGCTATGAAAGTTACAAACTATGGAGTTTTATTAAAAGTTTGTAAAGATTTACTTCATGAAAATATACCTCTTATAGATATGGTTACTATATTAGAAGCTGTATCAGATATAGCAGAACATACAAAATCACCAGATATTATATTAGAGCATGTGAGAAGTAAACTATTTAGATTAATTACAGATAAGTTTAAAAGCCCTGATGGTTCACTTCATATACTTACTATAAAATCTGAAATAGAGCAAGATTTTATCAGTAAATTACAAGAGCAACACGGTGTTAGTCATCTAATGATTAGTATAGGTGAGATAAATAATCTTGTAACAAAAACGAGAGAATTAATAACTCAAGTTGAAGCAAAAGGTGTTTCTGGAGTATCTATGATAGTTGACCCAAGCTTAAGAAGAAGAATAGCAGAGATATTTGAAAAATTTGGTTTAAGTATAGCTGTTTTAAGTCATGCAGAACTTGACTCAAAATCTGAATTTGTGATAGAGGGAACATTAGAGTTTTAGATGAAAAAATTTATTAGATATTTTTTTGTTGGAGCTTTGTCTTTAATACCACTTTTAGTGGTAATTCAGATTATTGTATGGATAAATTCATATAGTACAGAACTTTTTTTATATGTTTCATCTTATACAAAAAGTACAAGTTTTACTGTTATGCTTTTTATAGCTATAACTTTTTTACTTATTGCTATAGGTTCATCTATTGAAAAGTTTGGTAAATCTTTAACTATATCTTTAATAGATAAAATTTTAGAAAATATACCAGCTATAAATACAATATATTCTATTATGAAAAAAATAACAGCACTTTTTACTACAACTGAAAAAGAGGAAAAAAAAGAGGTTGTTTTAATAGAATATCCAAAAAAAGATATTTGGGTTCCTGCTTATGTATTAAACAAATATGAAAATTGTTTAGTATTATTTATCCCAACTAGTCCAAATCCAACAAGTGGTTATACAGTTATTACACAACAAGAGAATATCAAAACTACAACTCTAACAATAGCAGAAGCTAGTCAGTTTATCATAAGTATGGGAGCTGATTTTGTAAAACAAGAAGAGATAACAAACATAATAAATAATTCAAATAATAAAATGGAGAAAAAATGATAGATATTAAACTATTACAAAAAGACTTTGATAGTGTATCAAAAAAGTTAGAAAAAAAAGGTGTAGTATCTACTACATTAGAGAGTTTAAAAGTTCAAGTTGATGATGCAAAATCAAAAAGAAAAGATATGGAAGCTACACAAGCACAACAAAAACAATTATCACAACAATTTGCTAAATATAAACAAGAAAAAAAAGATATCACCCCTTTACAAAAGGAGATAAGTGAATTAAAAGTAAAGAAGCAAAAACTTGAAGATGAAGTAAGAGAGATAGAAAGTGCTATGCAAAATATAGCAATGGGTATCCCAAATCTTCCTGATGATGAAGTTCCAATAGGTGCAGATGAGAATGAAAATGTAGTATTAGCTACAATAGGTGAAAAACCAACATTTAACTTTGAACCAAAAGAGCATTGGGAGATTGGTGAAAAAAATGGTATGATAGATTTTACAAGAGGTGTAAAATTAGCAAAGTCAAGATTTGCAGCACTTAAAGGTGAGGGTGCTAGACTTGAACGAGCTTTAATCAACTACTTTTTAGATTTTAATAGAGAAAGAGGATTTGAGGAGTGGTATGTTCCTTTTATGGCAAATACAAATGTTCTTGAGGGTACTGGGCAATTACCAAAATTTGGAGATGATTTATTTAAAATAGAGGGTGAAGATTTATATCTTATACCAACAGCAGAAGTTTGTCTTACAAACTTATATAATGATGAGATAGTATCAAAAGATGAATTACCACTTCTTCTTACATCATATACACCTTGTTTTAGAAAAGAAGCAGGGAGTGCAGGTAGAGATACAAGAGGTATGATAAGACAACATCAATTTGATAAAGTTGAGATGGTTGCTATTACAACACAAGAGCAATCAGAAGAGATATTTGAAAAAATGGTTGATTGTGCGAGTGATTTACTTACATCTTTAGGACTTCCTCATCAAAAAGTGCAACTTTGTACAGGTGATTTAGGTTTTAGTGCAGCAACTACTATTGACCTTGAGGTTTGGTTACCAGGACAAAATAGTTATAGAGAGATAAGCTCTATTTCAAATACTAGAGAGTTTCAAGCAAGAAGAGCAAAAATAAGATATAAAGATGGTAAAAAAAATACCCTTTGTCATACTTTAAATGGTTCATCTTTAGCAGTTGGTAGAACTTTAGTAGCTATTATAGAAAATTATCAAAACGAAGATGGAACTATTAATATACCAGATGTTTTAAAGAGATATATGTAGAATAATAAATAATCTAATTTTAAGAAAGATTATATTATTATTAAGAATAAAAATAT
>JAYELQ010000128.1:0-2262 GCA_034717655.1 Campylobacterota bacterium | reverse complement strand
ATAGACCCAGCAAAAGTTGTACCACCACGACCTGAAGATAATAAAAAAGAGATAGAAGAACCTATAAAAGAGGAAAAGGTTTTAACTTATGATGAGGTTACAATAGTAACAAAAGGTATAGCAGAAGAGAATAATAAAAACACACAAACTATACAAATAGATAATCAAGATAAAAATAATAAAGAGATAGAGGAAGAGATTGTAGAGTTAAGTGAAGAGGAAGAGATAAATCAAGCTTTAGAAACCATAAAAGGTATAAATTTTGATGATAATATGAGAGTTATGGCAGAAGCAAAAATAAGAGAAAGAATATTAAAAGTAAGAAAAGAGAGAGCTTTATCTACCCAAATACAAGATGAAACTCCACAAGAAAAAGAGCAAGAGGAAGAGATAAAACAAACAGTAGAAGTTGAAAATAAAAAGAAAGAGAAAGCTCTTAGTGAGTTTTGGAGTTGATATGTATGATATATTAATTATAGGTTCAGGTGGGGCTGGACTAACATCTGCTATAGAGTTAAGTAAAAGTTCAAAGAGTATTGTAGTATTATCAAAAACTTTTCCAACAGCATCTCAAACAGCACAAGCACAAGGTGGTATAAATGCTGTTATTAGTGATAATGGTGATAGTATAGAAAACCATATAAATGATACTATAAAATCATCTCATAGTTTAGGGGATGAAGATACTATTAAATATATGTGTGAAAATGGGAAAGAAACAATAAAATGGCTAGATGATATAGGTGTACCTTTTTCTAAAGATAAAGATAATAATATAGCACAAAGAAAACTAGGTGGTACTACAAATCCAAGAGCTTGTTATAGTAGTGATTATACAGGACTTAAAATACTTCATACTCTTTATGATAATGCTATTAAAAATAATATCACTTTTTTAAATGAGTATATGTTGTTGGACTTTATTATTGTTGATAATTGTGTAAAAGGTGTAGTTGCTTTAGATATTAAAAATAGTGAAGTTAAACAGATATTAGCAAAAGAGGTTATTGTAGCTAGTGGTGGTTATGCTGGGATATATCATAAATACACTACAAACTCTACAGCAACAACGGGTGAAGTTTTAAGTGCTAGTTATAGAGCTGGATGTAAACTATCAAATATGGAATATGTTCAATTTCATCCAACAGCATTAAGAGATAGCTCAATACTAATAAGTGAAAGTGCTAGGGGTGAGGGTGGTTACTTAGTAACTAAAGATGGAGAAAGATTTACAAATGAGCTAGGAACTAGAGATATTGTAGCTAGAGCGATATTTAATAAAATAGAGCAAGGGGAAGATGTATTTTTAGATTTAAGACATATAGAAAAAGATAAAATATTAGAATCTATGCCTCAAGAGTATAATTTAGCTTTTGAATCTATGGGTCTTGAACTTGACAAAGATTTAATCCCTATTAAACCTGTAGCACATTATACTATGGGTGGGATAAAAACAGATATCTATGGGAGAACTAATATAGAAAATCTTTATGCTATTGGTGAAGTTTCATCAAATGGTGTTCATGGTGCAAATAGATTAGGTGGTAACTCTCTTTTAGAGATTATAACTTTTGGTAGAGCTGTCGCTAATAAAATTATGGAAGATGATAAAAATATATATATTGATAATAAAGAGTATGATATATTTTTAGAAAATAAAGAGTTTGTTAGTTCACTATATGAGTTACCTACAGAGTTAAATTTTTATGATTATAAAGAAAATATAGGGGAGATGTTTTATAGTAAAGTTGGTTTATTTAGAGATGGTTCATCTCTTCAAAGTGTTATTAGTAATTTAGACTATATAAAAGATAAAATAGGTCAAATGGGTATATCTGATAAATCATATAACTATAATACAAATTTAAAAGAGTTTATAGAGTTTATAAATAGTATAGAGTTAGGTAAAGTTATTGTTAGTTCTGCTTTACAAAGAGAAGAGAGTCGAGGCTCTCATTATAGAATAGATTTTCTTGATGAAGATAAAAGTTTTGCAAAAGAGATAGTTGTAGAGTTGGAGTTATTATGAATATAAATATTTGTGAAATAGATTATACTATAGAAGATAAAGTATCTAATCTTTTAGATATATTATTTTATATAAAAGAGAATAAAAATAACTCTTTAGCTTTTAGAAGTGGTTGTAGAAGTGGTGTTTGTGGTAGTTGTGGTGTAAAAGTAAATGGTGTTGAAAAGTTAGCTTGTAAAACAAACATAGAAGATAATGACTCTGTAAAAGCATTAGATAATATAGAAGTTATA
>JAYELQ010000127.1:0-2273 GCA_034717655.1 Campylobacterota bacterium | reverse complement strand
TTAACATATCATCAAATACAGAAGCTACATCTTCATCAAATTCAAACTGTTTTGTTATTGGTTTATCAAATATTTTATCTTTCATTGGAAGTATTGTATAATAATATTTATTAGATTAAAGTTTACTCTAATAAATATCAAATGATAGTAAAAACTCAGAACCTAAAAAATCTTTATTTTTATATTTAAAATTTACATTTCTTATTTCAATATTTCCATCCATCTCATCTACTATTAGATTATATGTTATGTGAAGACTTAGTCCTACCCCTTGACTTTTATGTTTAGTAGTGAAATATGGTTCAAATATCTTTTCTAATATATTATCTTTTATTCCACCTGCATTATCTTTAAACTTTATAATAACTTTATTATTTTGAATAGTTGCACTTATGATAATAACTCTATCTAAAATATTTAGTTTATCAAATGCATCTTTAGAGTTATTGTATAAATTCATATAAGATTGAATTAACTCATTTGGGTAACCATCTAAAAATATATTTTTATCAATATCTATTAATATATTTATATTATCTCTTTTTTTAGAACTATCAATAAAAGTTAAAAAGTTATTAATATTTTCATCTAAATTAAATAAAACTTTCTTTTTATCTTTTTTTATAAAATCTCTAAAGTTATCAATAGTTTTAGATAAATATTGAACATTATTATTAATAGCTTCACACGAATCATTAAATTGTTTATCTGTAAGCATATTATACTCTTTTTGCAGTTTCATAGCTGAAGATGCTGTTGATATTATAGATAAGGGTTGTCTCCATTGGTGTGCAATATTTTCAATCATCTCACCCATTGAAGCTAATTTTAATTGCTCAAATAAAACTTTATCTTTCTGTTTTTCTTGAGTTATATCATTTATATAACCTAAATAGTGAGTTATTTTATTATTTGTATCTCTAATTATAACAGTATAATCCATAACCCATTTAAATTCACCATTTTTAGTTATAATTCTATATGGTTCGTGTTTAAAAAAATATTCGTTTGAGTTACTCCCCTCAACAACCTCTTTTGTAACATTTTCTAAATCTTTTTTATGGATACATTGATCGTAAGTTATTTTATTGTTAATAAATTCAGATTGTGTGTATCCTAAAAGCTTCTCAACACTTGATGATACATAATCTATACTCCAATGCTCATCATTGTTCCATTTAAACAAAACAGAATCACCTTTATCAAATAGAGATAATAGTATATCTTTTTCTTTTGTTTTTTCTAATATTTTATATTCAAGTGTATTGTTTAGTTTTATAAACTCTTTTTTCTCTTTTCCAAGTTGAGCAACAAGTTTTGCAATATATGATAAAAACTCTAACACATCCGTTAGCTTATCTTTTGAAGTGATTTTAACTTTTTCAAGAGCTTTTAAATAGTTATCCATATCGTATCCAAACTCATTAGCTCCTAATTTAAAATCTTCTAAATTTGGTTTATTAAATAAAACTTGTCCACTAAATAAATCTGCTAAATGTACACCATCAATAATAATAGGAGTAGCACCATCTACCATACCATGTTGACACTCTTTTAAACTAATTTGTTGTAACTCTTTTAAGTTTTTAGTTAATTCTTTATTACTATCTAAACAAATATATTCACTACTTTTAGTTCCACGATGAAAAGTTTTACAAATATCAGTCCAACCTGTTGAGATTAATACTTCTCTAGTATCTTGTTTAACCAATCCTGTAGTAAATCCTGTAAGATTTGAAAATTTTTCAAATAATACTTTTAATTGCTCTATATCAATTATATTTTCAATATCTAATTTATCATTTTTAATAGAATTACTTATAGATAAAAGGGTTTTTAATCGTTTATTTTCATCTTTTAATTCTTTTATCTCTTCCTCTTTTGTCATTATAAATCTCCATATAAATTTTTTATTTTACTCTAACCTCATCTTTACCTAAAAACTCTTTTTTATCTACATCTTCAACAATCTCTTTTGCTATCTGTTTTGTATTTTGAGCTATCTCTTTTGTAGTGTTTGATATAGTTGCATTTTTATTAATTTTATTTTCTATATTCATAATTGAGTTATTAATTTTAATTATCTCTTTTGTTTGCTCTTGTGAAGCTAATTTTACATCTTCCATTATAGTTAATGTTTTATCAATAGAATTATTTAAAGATGTATAACCATTTATCATCTCATCTGTAGCTAGTTTTCCATTATTAGCTTTTGTATTTGCATTTGATACTAGCTCTTTAATCTCATTTGCAGCTTCGGCACTTCTACTAGC
>JAYELQ010000126.1:0-11485 GCA_034717655.1 Campylobacterota bacterium | reverse complement strand
ACCAAACATCATACCCCACATAGCAGGAAGATGTAAAACTTGATGTGTCATTACAGCGCTAAAGATTGTAAATATACCAAGCCCCATAACAACTTTTGCTCCAGTTGCCATTGTTGGTTCAATCTCTTTAGATAAATCTATTTCTGGTACTGTATTTGGTACCATTCTTGATAATAAAAATGCAGTTACTAAATAACCTATAATTGAAGCTGGAAATAAAAATAAGAAATCTGTAAAAGTTCCTTTTCCTGCTGTCCATACCATAAGTGTTGTAATATCACCAAATGGAGACCAAGCACCACCTGCATTAGCAGCAACAACAATATTAATTGCACCTGGTACTAAAAATGCTTTGTTTTTTTGCTCTATTGTAATAAGAACAGTTGCTAAAATAAGAGCAGTTGTTAAGTTATCTGCAATAGGAGATAAGAAAAATGCTATAAAACCTGTAATCCAAAATAGTTGTCTATATGTATAACCTTTTGAAATAAGATTGAATTTCAATTTTTCAAATACATTCATATGTATTAATGTTTCAATATATGTCATAGCAACAAATAAGAAAAAGAAAATACCTGCTATTTCTAATATTAAATGATTTGCTTCTTGATGAACTAAGTCCATATTTAAACCATTTAATGCATAATAGAATGCAACAAGCATAAACATAAAAGTACCTATAAATAAAGCAGGCTTTGCCTTATCAATATGATATTGCTCTTCTGTTGCAATAAAATAATAACCAACAATAAAAATAGCTAAAGCTAAAAAACCTACCCAAGTCATAGTAATATCTGGATGAACCATAGGTTCTCCACCACCTCCACTAGCAAATGCGAATACACTTGCCAAACTAATTAAAACTAGTTTTAACATTCTTTCTCCTTAATATAATGTGCTCCAATAGAAACCTTTCTATTTATCGCACTTTGAATAATAGATTTTGCCGTAAGTAGCCTTAAGAAAAGAAGTCTTCCAATACCTTTTTCATCTAGGTATGTTTCAACTTGTTCTAAAGCTTCTCGTAAATCTTGTATATCTCTTACAATCCCAACAGATGTCCACATAAGATTTCTTAAATCATCTTTTATAGGTTTATCAGTTGTTTTTTGTAAAGTATAATATGGTATATTATCTTTATTTTTAAAACTATCTAAATCTATTTTAAAATCATCTCTTAAAGAATTATCTACTGCAATCTTAGAAAAAACCAAACCTTCTAAAAGTGAATTTGAAGCTAATCTATTTGCACCGTGTACACCTGTACAAGCAACTTCACCTATAGCATATAGATTTTTTGTACTTTTCACTTTTGAACTTAAATCAACATCTACACCTCCCATACTGTAGTGAAATGCTGGACTAATAGGTACTCTTTCAAAAGGTAAATCAAAACCAACATCTTTTAAATCTTTGTAAATATTTGGAAATCTATTTTTAAATACTTTCTTTGTAAATTTTTTAAAAGATAAATATATTTTAGAACTATTTTTTTGTGAATAATCAAAAATTGCTCTACTTACAATATCTCTAGGAGCTAACTCTGCATCTTTATGATAATCTTTTAAAAAAGCATATCCATCTTCATCTTCAACTATAGCACCTTCACCTCTTAGGGCTTCTGTTAATAGTTGTTTTCGAGCATTTTTACTATCTACAAAAACAGTTGGATGGAATTGCATCATCTCCATATCTTTTAATGCTAAACCCTTTTCAATACAAATACCTTGTAAATCACCTGCTATTGTAGTAGAGTTTGTATGGTAACGATATAAAGAACCAACTCCACCTGAAGCAATAATAGTATTATTTGCATAAATCATTTTATCTTTACCCTCTACAATAAGATGAGCACCATAACATATACTATTTTCATATAATAAATCTATAACAATAGAGTTAGATATTATATCGTGTGGAGATTCTTTTAATAAGAACTGATGTAAAACTCTCCCTGTAGCATCACCATCTGCATGAAGTATTCTACTTGTACTATGTGCTGCTTCTTTTGTAAAAGCTAGTTCACCTTCTATATTTCTATCAAATTCAAAACCACTATTAATTATATCATCAACTGCACTAATAGATAATTTACTCATTAACTCTACAGCTTCTTTATTATTTAAATTAGCTCCAGCTTCAAAAGTATCTTTTATGTGATAAGGGATATCATCTTCATCTCTAGCTCTTACTACTCCACCTTGAGCCCAAAAAGTATTGCAATCCCAAGGTGAATTTTTACAAACTATTATAACTTTTTTATCCCGTGGTATTAGTCTAGCAGCATTCAAACCTGCTATCCCTGAACCAATAATTAAATAGTCATAAATCATTTTTTTACCTCGCTTATATTATTTTTTTCTATATATATAGGGTCAGTTTTATATCCACAACCACTATATATAACACTTGTAAATAGAAGTATAAATAAATATTTCATATTAACTCTCTTTTATTCTCATATTTTAAAAAAATTCTATGCTACTTTCATAACTTGTTGAAAATCTCAGAACTTGATTTCTACCACTCTGCTTTGCATCACCCAATGCAATTTGAGCATTTTTAACAACATCATCAATCGCTTCTGAATCTTCTGGAAACATAGAAACACCTATACGAACAGTTTTCTTGAAGCTATCTCCATTAATAGTTTCTAAATATCTTTTTGATAAATTTTCCCTTAACTTATTTGCTATCTCTATTGTTTTTATTTCACTATCAATATTTACTAATAAAACCAAAAACTCTCCACCACCAAATCGAACAGCAATATCTGAGTTTCTTATATTCTCTTTAATTTCATCTGCATACATCTGTAAAAACCTATCTCCAAATTCATCGCCGTGTTCATCATTTACAGCTCTAAATCTATCTATATTTATAAGAAGTACACCTATTTTCATTTTTTCTCTTAATGCAAGTGGTATTAAAACCTTCATCTCTTCTTGAAAAGATATACGAGTTTTTAGTTTTGTAAGTTGGTCTATATTTGTATTTTTTTGAGTATCTACCAAAATATCTTGAATATATAAAACTTGGGATATCTCTTTAAAATATGAATTTAAACAAATTTTTTTATACTTTGTAAGTTTATCTCCATCTAAAATAATTTGCATTATTATATTAGTTGCAATAGTATTAGTTACTGTATAATTAAAATAAGAACTATTACCATGCTGATATAAAGAAGTAGTTATATTATCTTGAGTTTTTATAACTTTAAAGTCTAATATTTTAAACTCTTGTTTTAACTGAAAAGCAATATTTTCATATATTGAGCTCTCACATAAATCCTCTTCTAATTCGTGTTTATAGTCATTTATTTTAGACAACATAGATATTATATTTTTTACCTCTTTAATATGTAAATCATCTACTAACAACTCTAAACTATCAAATAAATTATGTTTTTCTACTTCCATTTAAACTCCTATATTATAGGTAATTCAACCAATTAATTAATACTTTTTTTTCATTAAATAGTGTTGTTTTATCTCCATGCCCTGGATATATATCAAAATCTTTTTCCCAAGATAATATTTTATTTATACTATCTTTCATATCATTAGGGTTAGAATATGGAAAATCAACTCTACCTATTGAACCTTTAAATATAAAATCACCACTAAATAAACTATCTCCTATCTCAATCACACTACAACCCGGTGTATGACCTTTAAATAGATAAAACTTAAAATCAATTCCATCTATAGAAAAACTTTCATCACCTTCTACTTCTACAGTAACTTCTGATTTAGGTGTACCTTGATTAAAAGGGTCATCTTTTAACATAAAGCAATCATCTTTTGGACAATAAATAGGTATATTTAATTTAGTAGATATCTCTTGATTTGACCATACATGGTCAAAATGACCATGTGTATTAAGTATAGCAATAGGGTTAGAACTATTTTCTAAAACCCAATTAGTAGCATCAACACCAGGGTCGATAATTAAATCTTTATTATTTATAGTTACTATATAACAGTTTGTTTGATAAGGACCCATAGGTTGTGCTTTTATATTCATTAGTTAAACCAACCCTTAACTTTATCAAACATACCACTAAACATATCTTCGTGTTGTTTTGATTCTATTCCAAAACTATTTTGTAGTTTTCCTAAAAGCTCTCTTTGTTCATCATTTAATGTTTTTGGATATTGTATTTTTATTTGAACAATAAAATCACCCTTACCATAACCATTTACACTTTTAACACCTTCACCTCTAAAAGTAAACTGCTGTTTATCAGAAGCTCCAGCTGGTATTTTTAATTCTAATTCACCTTTTAAACTAGGTACCTTAATAGTAGTACCAAGAGCTATTTGAGTAAAGAATATTGGTACTTCAATATAAATATTATCATCGTGTCTTATAAAGTTTTTATCCTCTTCTACATTGATAATAATATATAAATCACCTCTTTCACCATCTGGAGATATATTACCTTTATTTCCAACTCTTATTCTATTTCCTGTATTTACACCTTCTGGTATATCTACTTTAAAACTTCCACTCTCTTCGTGATAACCTAAACCTTTACAATCTGTACATTTTTCCCCAACTGCTTTTCCACTACCACCACAATGTGGACAAGTTTGTGCAAATGTCATAAAACCTTGTTTCATATGTATTTGACCTTGCCCGTGACAAGTAGAACAATTACTTAGTTTACCACCTTTAGCACCTGTACCTTTACAACTTTTACAAGCAGTTTTATATTTATACTTAATCTCTTTATTTGTACCAAAAATAGCTTCATTAAATTCTAAATTAATTTGTATCTCTGTATCTATATCATAATTATATGATTTTCGTCTTTGACTACTAGAACCAAAGCCTCCAAACATCTCTTCAAATATATCACCAAATCCACCATTACCTCTTGAACTTCTTGAGAAACCTCCACCTTGAGAGTGTCCATCTAAGCCCTCTTTACCATAACGATCATAAATTGTTCTTTTTTCTTCATCACTTAGTACTTGATAAGCTTCGTTTACAATTTTAAATTTTTCTTCAGCTTCTGTATCATCTGGATTTTTATCTGGATGATATTTCATTGCCATTTTTCTATATGCTTTTTTTATTGTAGATTTATCTGCATTTTTCTCAATTTCTAAAACTTCATAATAACTAAGATTAGTCAAATTAATACCCCTTATATTCTATTTAGTATTATATTTTACCTAATTTTAGCTATAATATTTCTTATAAATAAAGAAAATATACTTTTAAGAAAAATCAAGTTATAATAAACACAAAAATAAAAGAAAAGGTAATTTAATTACATGGAAGAAAAGACTTCACAAGACACAAATACAACTCAACAAGAAACAAAAAAACGAACTCCTAGAAAAAATTCTCCTAAAAAAACAAGAACTCATATACCTGTAAAAGGATTAACTATAGAACAACTAAGGTCAAAAACGATGCCTGACCTTATAGAGATAGCAAGAGAATTAGATGTAGAAAACCCTCAAGAGTTACAAAGACAAGATTTAATCTTTGCTATTTTAGAAACACAAACTACTCAAGGTGGATATATATTATTTACAGGTATCTTAGATATTAAAGATGCTGGATTTGGTTTTTTAAGACCTATAGATAATAAATTTAGTGATACTTATAGTGATAGTTATGTAAGTGCTACTCAAATAAAAAGATTTGCTCTTAGAAGTGGAGATATTGTATCTGGACAAGTTAGACCCCCTGTAAAAGAAAATGAAAAATATTATGCTTTATTAAAAATTGAAGCGATTAATTATCTTCCTATAAATGAATCAAAAAACAGACCTTTATTTGATAACCTTACACCTTTATATTCTACAGAAAGATTTAATTTTGAATATGACCCTATGAAAATGACAGGTAGAATAATAGATATGTTTGCACCTATGGGTAAAGGGCAAAGAGGTTTAATAGTAGCCCAGCCAAAATCTGGAAAAACCGAGCTTTTAAAAGAGATAGCTCACGGTATTAGTAAAAATCACCCTGATACTAGTTTAATGGTATTACTAATAGATGAAAGACCTGAAGAGGTTACAGATATGCAAAGAAGTGTAAAAGGTGAAGTTTATAGCTCTACATTTGATTTACCTGCTGCAAATCACATAAAAGTAGCTGAAATGGTTATAAACAAAGCCAAAAGAGAAGTTGAGATGGGTAAAGATGTAGTTATTCTTTTAGATTCTATTACAAGACTAGCTCGTGCTTATAATACAACAACACCATCAAGTGGAAAAGTATTAAGTGGTGGTGTTGATGCAAATGCACTACATAAACCAAAAAGATTTTTTGGAGCAGCTAGAAATATTGAAGAGGGTGGAAGTTTAACTATTATTGCAACAACTCTTGTAGATACAGGTTCAAAAATGGATGAAGTTATTTTTGAAGAGTTTAAAGGTACAGGTAATAGTGAAGTTGTACTAAGTAGGCATGCAGCAGATAGAAGAGTATTCCCAGCTGTTAATATTATCAAAAGTGGTACAAGAAAAGAGGAATTACTTCTACACCCTGAAGAGCTTAAAAAGATTTGGATTTTAAGAAATGCGATAGCTGATATGGAAGAGGTTAAATCTCTAAAATTTATCTATGATAAAATGAAAGAGAAAAAAACTAATGCAGAATTTCTAATCTCGATGAATGCTTAAAAGGTAAACAAATATGAAATTTAATAACTTATCACACGATGAAAAACTAGATATACAAAAAGAATTATTATCTATTATAGATATAATGGGTGGAAAAAATCATTTTTTAGGACTTATAGAGAGTGTAAAAGAGTTAAAACAACATCCCCTATTAAATAAAACAGCTAAATATCATTATCCAACAGGAATAATATCTTGGAAAAAAGAGATATATAAAGATAAAATTTTAGCTATAAAACATTTTTTAATAAAAAATAGTGAAGAGGATAATTTACTAAATATAAAAGAAACTAAATTACAAAAGAATATTATAAATAGTATTCATACAGTTGGAAAACTAACTTTTACAATTAAAACAAAAGATGATAAAGAGTATCAAATAAAACCATTTAATACTATAAATGATAAATATATCCAATTAAATACAATATTCCAAATAATATTCTTTGATAGTATAAACAATACAAAAAAGATATTATCTTACAAATAACTATATGAAAGCAGGTGTATTTGATAGTGGTATAGGTGGTTTAACTGTTGTAAAATCTTTATTAGAAAATAATATTTTTGAAGAAATTATATATTTTGGAGATACTGCGCGTGTACCCTATGGGGTAAAAGATAAAAATACTATAATTAGATACTCACTAGAAGCATTAGAGTTTTTTAAAAACTTTGATTTAGATATTATTATAGTTGCTTGTAATAGTGTAAGTGCTTATGCATTAGAAGAGTTAAGGGTAAACTCTAACATACCTGTAGTTGGTGTAATAGAAGCTGGTATTCAAGCATTAAATAATAAAAACATATCAAAAGACTCTAATATATTAGTAATAGGAACAAAAGCTACTATTAAATCAAAAGGGTATAATAATAGATTATTAGAATTTAATTATAAAAATATCATATCTATCCATACAAGTCTTTTTGTACCTATTGTAGAAGAAAATATTTTTGATGGAGATGTTTTAGATAGTGCATTAACACATTATTTTAAAGATATTTCAAAAATTCATATTGATATTATAATACTTGGATGTACCCATTTCCCTTTAATAGAGAATAAAATATCTTCTTATTTTTCAAATGCACCTACTATTCATAGTGGTGATGCTATTGTAGAGCTTTTAAAAAAGAATTATAATTGTATAAATAGACAACAAGAAACAAATATAAAATTTTTTGCTTCCCAAAGCCCTGACGAATTAAAAAAAATAGCCAAAATATGGCTAAATTTAAAATAGTTAATTTTATTTAAATATTTTTTTTGCATAAGTTTCTGTATTTTCAGAAAACTCTACACCTATTTTATCTGCTACTCTTTTATTTAATACTAAATGTGCATCTCCAAATTTTACAGGTAAATCACTTACACTAACACCCTTTAATATTTTGTGTGCATATTGAGAAGCTTCATAACCTAATTCAAAATGGATAAATCCAAAAGCAAATAAAGCACCTTTTTGAACTTGTTGATAACTAGGAACACAAAGAGATAATCTATTTTTAATAGTAAATTTACTAAACTCCTCTATCTCAACTTCTACTTTTGAATCTCTTGGTAATAATATACTATCTATTTTCATATTATTAATACTATCTAAGAACTGTTTTATTGTTAAATCATCTCCCCAAGCTATTTGTGTAATATTAACATCATACTCTTTTGATGCTTTTATAATATCTTTTCTTGATGATAAAGAGGAATCATCTTGAGGAGTAAATGGTATAATAATATTTTTTGTATTAGGAAGTAAAGTCATAAGCCATTCAAATCTTTTCATATCACTTGCAGGAGGTCTTATACCTGTAAACACACCCTCTGGTGATATCATATTTTTTAATATCCCTGCTGACATTGGATTATTAACAGGACAAAAAACAACAGGTATATTTTTTTTACCATTTAATGCTTTTTTTACAGCTTGTGTCGCTGGTGTACTTGACACAAATATCAAATCAGGTTCTTTATATAATACCTCTTCTACAATAGAATCTAACTTATCTATAGTATGTGCAACCTTTGGAACAATATATTCTATATTACTCCCCTCTCTCCAACCTAATGTTTCCATACCATTTTTAAAACCTTTAAATGTCTCATTATCAACCTCTGACAATGTAATAAATGCTACACTTTTCTTTATTTGGTTATCCTCTATAACTATTATATTATAAATAAGAAATCCAAAAACTATTAAAAACGGTATCCATATTTTTTTTAACATTTATATCTCCTTTTATCTCAAATAAAACAAATTTATAATAGAATAACATAAATATCAGTGAAGAAAGGTTAGTTTTGAGTTATCCAATAAAAGTTAGTATAAATATAGTTGCAATTGTAACAATATTTATGATTTATATCTTTAATGATATTTATAGCAAACTAAGTTATAACATTAAAAAAAATGCTAATCAACAACTCACAAATGAAACTACTAAAATATATCAAGAGATAGATAATGAGATAAATAATATTTCACTAAACATCTCTCTTATGACAAAACTAAGTCAAAAAATGTTAGGAATAGAAAAAATCCAAAATAAAAAAATGTTATTTTATATGAAAACTATCCCTATGATAAAAGAGTTGACTTTTATACCTATAAGAAATAGTGATAATTATACTAAAATATCTAAAAATTCAATCTCAAGTAGTCATAACTTTATAAAAGAGTCTTTTAAAAAGCATAAAGATAACTCTTATAATAAAGCATTTGTAGATAAAATATACTATAATGAAAATAATGAGTTGATGTTAGATATATATGCTAATATAGTAGATATAAATACAAATGAATTTATTAGCTTAATAATTGCAAAAGTATCTTTAAAAAGAATACAAGATATTGTTAGTTCTAAACTACTTGAATTTGATGGTGTATCTCTACTTGATTTAAATAATAATAAGTTTTTATACCAAAGTAGTAAAGCTAAAAATATAAATTTTGATGATAAAAAACACTCTTCTATAATATCTTATGTTGATTATAAATATGATAATATAAATATAAGAATATCTATTGTAACTTCAAAAGAAAGATTATATAAAGAGACTAATGAGATGATGTTAAAAAATATATATAAGATTTTATTAATAATGGTAATAATTGCTTTTTTACTATTTATAATAATAAAATCATCTTTTAAACCTTTAATATCTCTTACAAAAAGAGTTAAAAAGAAATTAGTTTTACTAGATGATAAAATAGAAATTAATGATATAGATAAAGATGAGATAAAACAGCTTGATTATTATTTTAATATATTTATAGATTTAATAGAGTTAAGAAACAAAGAGCTTCAAGATTTAAATAAAACACTTAAAATAAGAGTTAAAAATGAGATAGAAAAAAACAATGCAAAGCAAAAACAATTAATGCATCAAAGTAGACTAGCTCAAATGGGTGAGATGTTAAGTATGATAGCACACCAATGGAGACAACCTTTATCAGCTATAAGTGCAACTACAAGTTCTTTATATCTAAAATCTATGATGAATAAATATGAACAAGAATATTTTACTACTCAACTTACAAATATATCTAATTATTCTCAACATCTTTCATCTACTATAGATGATTTTAGAAATTTCTTTAAGAAAAACAAAGAAAAGAAAGAGATAAAACTCTGTACACTTTTTGATGATGCTCTTCGTATAACTCAAACATCTTTAGAAAATAAAAATATAAAGATAATAAAAGAGTATAATAGTTGTGATTATGTTATAACATACCCAAATGAACTTCGTCAAGTTATGTTAAATCTAATAAAAAATGCAGAAGATGCACTTATTGAAAATAAAATTGAAAATAAATATATAAAACTTTCTACAGAAAAAGAGAATAATAAATATACTTTAATAATAACGGATAATGCAGGTGGCATAGATAAAGATGTGATTGATAAGATTTTTGAACCTTACTACTCAACAAAAACAAATAAAGATGGTACAGGATTAGGACTTTATATGTCAAAAACAATTGTTGAAGAGCATTGTAAAGGTAAACTTAGTGCATCAAATGGAAAAGATGGAGCAGTTTTTAAGGTGGAAATATGAATATAGATATGAATAAAATAAAAGAGTTACAAGAGTATAGTAAAGAACTTAAAGTTTTATATGTTGAAGATAATGAAGAAGCAAGAGTTTCTACTATTGAAGTATTATATGAATTTTTTGAAGATATTACTATAGCATTAGATGGACTAGAAGGATTAGATAAATTTAATAATTCCACTTTTGATTTAATAATATCAGATATAAATATGCCGAATATGAATGGTATAGCTATGACAGAAGAGATTAGAAAAACAGATAAAGAGATACCTATTTTAATAGTATCTGCATATAGTGAATCTGGATATTTTATAGAAACAATTAAATTAGGTGTAGAGGGGTATCTTTTAAAACCTATTGAATTAGAACAGTTTATTATAATGTTATCTAAAACTATAGAAAAAATAAAGATGAAAAAGAAAATAGAAGAGTATCAAAAAAGTTTAGAAAATGCAAATATTAAATTAAACCAAGATATAAAAAATCAGTTATATATAGACCACCTTACATCTCTTCCAAATAGATTAGCTCTTGAAAGGGAACTTTTTAAAAGAAATGAAGATTATATTGCTATGTATATTTTAGATATAAATAACTTTAGAAAAATAAATGAGATGTATGGATTTGATACAGGAAATGAGATATTAAATAACATATCAAAGAATATCAAAGAATATGCTAAAAATAAAGAGTTTAGTATCTATAAAATATCTGCAGATGAATTTGTATTGCTAAGAAGATATAAAGATTATAATTTAGAGTATCTACATAAAAA
>JAYELQ010000125.1:0-2293 GCA_034717655.1 Campylobacterota bacterium | reverse complement strand
CTGATAATTTTATATTTTTTAGTAATAGCCTGAGATATGATCATTCTATCAAATGGATCACGATGATGAAAAGGTAATGTTCCTAAAAATAATGCACTACTTGCATCAAAATCTAAAATATCTATACCCATTTCATCTAATATTAATAAAATATCCCCATCAAAATCTAAATTCCCAATTGATTTTTTTATCATTATCTCTGCAATACTTAATGAACTTAAATATATATTATTGTCTGTGTTTTCTATATATTCGAAATATTTTTTATTGATTTTCTTTAAATCTGAAGCTAACCATAAAAAGATATGAGTATCAATAATAATATTCATACTATATTTTACTTCCATAAAACATCTTATTTATCTCTTCAACTTCATCATCAAAATTATTAGGTATATTTATTTTACCTTCTAGTTGTCCAAACTTTCTTATCTTTTTTTTCTCTTCATAAGGTACTAGCATTGCGACTTTTTTATGTTTTTTACCATACTCAATTACAAATTTTTCTCCTAAATTTTGTACTTGTTTTAGAATAGATGATAAGTCTGATTTAAATTCTCCTACCTGTATTGATTGCATTTAATAACTCCATTATCGTTTTATATTTTATTTATTATATCTATATGATGACAAGTTGTCAAATTATTATAATTAGAAACAAAAACAACCAAAACTATTGGAAATTACAAAACAGTGACATATATTTATTAATTATAATTGACAATATTAATAAAAAATAATAAAATATAATATCATAAAATAAATGGAGAAGAAAATGATATTAGTTTTAAATTCAGGTAGTTCATCTATTAAATACAAACTTTTTAAATCAAAAAATAATAAGTTAGTTTATGAAGGTATAGAAGAGGAGGTAACAGATTTTCATATAGCTTTTAAATCTATATTTAAAAAACTAATAGATGATAAGTTTATTAAAAATATAGATAATATAAAAGCATTTGGTCATAGAGTAGTACACGGTGGAGAGAAGTTTTCAAAACCAGTACTAATAGATGATAAAGTTATAAAAGAGATAGAGAAACTTATCCCTTTAGCACCTTTACATAATCCATCAAATTTAGAAGGTATAAAAATATCTAAGATTTTAGCTCCAAAAGCCAAACAAGTTGCTGTATTTGATACTGCTTTTCATCAAACTATCCCAAAAGAAACTTATATATACCCTATCCCTTATGAACTATATGAAAAACACTCTATAAGAAAATATGGATTTCACGGAACATCACACCATTATGTAGCAAAAGAAACAGCAAAATATCTTAAAAAGCCTTTAGATAAATTAAATATTATAACTATACATTTAGGAAATGGAGATAGTATAACAGCTATTAAAAATGGAAAATCTATAGATACATCTATGGGATTTACACCTTTAGAGGGTCTTATGATGGGTACTAGATGTGGTGATATTGACCCTGAGATTATATTATATCTTGAAAATCAATTAGGGATAGAGCCTAAAAAAGTAGATACTATGTTAAATAAAGAATCAGGATTTAAAGGTATTTGTAATAATAGTGATTTAAGGCAGATAATCAAAAAAGCAAACAATAAAGATGAACTTTCACTTTTAGCTATAAAAATGTTTGCATATAGAGTCAAAAAGTATGTTGGGGCATATAAAGAAGTATTAAATAGAGTTGATGCAGTTGTATTTACAGGGGGAATAGGGGAAAATTCACATCTAGTAAGAGATGCCATAAGTTATAATGTAGATAAAAAGAGAAATAAAGAGTTAAAAGGGTTAGGTGAAATTCAAAATAAAAATGCTCCATATAAAATATTGGTAATACCTACAAATGAAGAGTTAGAGATAGCTATACAAACTAAAAGTTTAGTATTTAGTTCATTTTAATAATTTATCGTGAAAATAAGTATAACTTATCCGTTATCATTGTAGATGATTAAGGCAAGTCAGTGCCTTTTTACCGACTGAAGTCGGTGTTACTTTGGTGTTATAATTTGTAACACCGATTTTAATCGGTAAGAGATATTTTATTTATCTCACCTATAGATAAACCTGTTTTTAAAGCAATAGTTTCAATATCCAAAATATCTAAAAGATTTTTAGCTATCTCTATTTGTTTATTTTTTTCTCCTTTCTCCATACCTTTATTGAAGCCTTTCTCTTTTGCAAAGTCCAAACAAGCTTTATTATCCCATCTAGCTTTTAAATCTTGTTGATAAGCAAACTGTTCATCTTTATCAAGAGCTAAAAACTCTGCTACACTAAATGCTTCTTGAAATATCTCTTCATCTTTTAGAACTTCTG
>JAYELQ010000124.1:0-2301 GCA_034717655.1 Campylobacterota bacterium | reverse complement strand
TATATTGAACTTCATTTGCTATAGATATTAATTTTTCTGCTTCACTTTTTAATACATCAGGTAAAATATCTATTATATTCTCTAAATCTACTACTTTTTGAACCTCTATTAGTTTTGTTAACCAATCAATATTTAAAGAGAATAGAGTTCCAATTTCACCATTTTTAAATAAGTTTATATCTATATTAAACTTTTGTGAGATAATTAAAGCTATTTTAATATTAGATATCTGAACCATAGCATCTACATCTAAACTTGATAATAGATTAGAGTTTAAATTAATCACATCAGATATATTATCATATCCTATCCACTCAGCTCCTATTTGATAAGTTTCAACTGAAGGGTATGAAAATACAGGTTGAATATAAAACCATTTTTTATGCTCTGTTGTTCTACCCAATCTTTTTGTTATTATTCTAACAACATCAAGAGTACTATCAGCTCTTATAGCAAGAGTATGATTTGTATCATCTTTAAGTGTAATTAACTCTTTTTCGTCATCTATACTTTGATATTGAGAGTATGAAAACATAGGAGTTATAATCTCTTCAAAGCCATTATCTAATAAATAACCACTAGCTTTATACTCTAACTCTCTTTTTGCATTTGCTTTATTACCAAAATATAATCTACTTCCATTTGGTATTTCGTGTTCAAAAATCATTATTTAAAATTACTTTGCATAAATACTTTATTAGCAGTACCATCAAATACTCTAATACCTAATTCATCAAGAGCTTTTTCTACTGCATTTACAGCCCATACAGCTTCATAATCTGCAACAAGTCCCATATGGTTTATTCTAAATATTTTACCTTTTAGATGGTCTTGACCACCAGCTATATTTAAATCAAATTTATCTTTTAATATTTTTCTAATCTCATTTGATTTTTCAGTATATATTGTAGTCATAGCATTAGCAGGTGTTGTAGGGTAAACATCTAAACCTATTGCTTCTAAAGCTTCTCTTGTAGATTTTGCTCTTAGAGCTGTTTTAGCATAAAGATTTTCAAAACCATCATTTTTTAGTTTATCCAAAATAGAACCAAGACCTATTATAAGAGTAGTAGCAGCTGTATATGCAGTTGTATTTGTTTTTTGTTTTTTTATCTCTGAAGCTAAGTTAAAATAGTATCCAGAAGGTTTAAGCTCTATTTTTACAACAGCTTCATCACTAAATCCAATCATAGCAAGTCCGGGTGGTAGCATAAGAGCTTTTTGACTACCTGTAATTAAAGCATCAATATTTGTAGTATCAATTTTTTCAACACCAACAGCAGTGATACCATCTGCAACTATAGAAATATCTTTATTTATACCTTTTACAGCTTTAGCAATATCTTCTACAGGGTGTCTTAATCCACCTGCACTTTCACAAACTTGTATAAAAATAGCATCTATCTCATTATCATTTTTGATAGCTTCAATAATCTCTTCAACACTTGCAGGGGTATTCCATTCGTGTTTTATCTCAATATTTGGAATATTATGAGCAGAACATATTTTTCCAAATCTATCTCCAAACTTTCCACTATTTACAGTTAATGCTTTTTTATGTGTAAGATTAGTAATACACGCTTCCATAGCACCTGTACCACTTGATGCTAACATAACAGCTTGGGGCATATCAAAAAGTTCTAATAATAATTCTCTAGTGTTTTTAAATATATTTTCAAATTCAGGTGTTCGGTGATGTAATGTTTCACCACTCATAGCAGTTCTAACAAACTCAGGTACAGCAGTAGGTCCAGGAGTCAAAAGCATAATAATCCTTTTAAAAAAATTCAATAATTAATATATATTATATCAATATTTTTATAAAAAGATACTTTACTCTTATTTATTGCAGAAGTTTAGTAATATTTTGTGCCATAGTATTAGCTTGACTCATTGCATAACTACCAGCTTGTGCTATAATATTTTGCTTATTAAAATAAGCTGTTTCATTAGCATAGTCAACATCTCTGATTATCATTTCAGCTTCTTTAAGATTTTTTTGAGTAGTTTGCATACTTCTCATAGAACTCTCTAGTTGATTTTGAACAGAACCAAAATCTGCTCTATTTGTATTTAATTGAGTAATAGCTTTATCTATAGTTTCCATAAACTCATTTGCTTTTTGATGAGTTAAACCACCCTCTTTTAACTCTTTTATATCCTCAAGTGTTTTACCACCTGTAGCATTACTACCTCCACCAATATACATATTGATTTGTCCAAGAAGAGGGTTATTTGTACCTGTATTGTTATCAGATATAACTAAAACAGTATCTTCACCATTACCATTTAAGCTAATAG
>JAYELQ010000123.1:0-2308 GCA_034717655.1 Campylobacterota bacterium | reverse complement strand
AGTAGATGCAAGTTGGCTTGATAATAGTGGTGACTTTTTTGACCCAGATGAGTATATAAAAGATATAAAAGATGACCTAATAACACAGTGGCCTGACTATAATGATAGTAACTATTCTTTAGATATTAACTATACTGATTATCTTTCAGATACTTATGATACTGAACCTGATAATACTTTAGGCAGTGATGAAAATAATATGATTATGTAATATAAAAAATAAAGAAATAAGTAGTTTAAAAACTACTTATTTTATAAGAAGAGAACCTTTTAATCTATTTGAATTATTAAATTCACTATTTATCATTTCACCATAATTAGATTTAACAGAACCTACAATCTCTAATTTATCACTAAGTATTGTAATATTATAATCTCCAACTTTTCTAAAACTATCTTGAGATATAAGAGTTTGATTTTGTGCTATTGTAGTAAAATTTAAAGTAAGTATATCTTTATCTAAAGATATTGTAGTATCTATAATTGATTTTAAATCTTCTAAATATTCAGATGAATTTATTTGTGTTCCTGTGGATTTTATACCTTTAACCCAAATAATTTCAGGAGAGCTAATAACTCCCTTTTCTATAGAGATATTTTCATAAACTATCTCACCTATAGAACCACTAGGTACAACTACTTTTATACCTATATTGAAAGGTGTAGTTATATTATCATCTATTTTAAATCTTATATTCCAAATATCTTCTATATCATTTGTAGATAATTTTGTAACTGTTGAGAAGTTACCATCTTTTAATCCACCTTTATCATCTCCAAATGTTACAAAACTATTATAATCATAATTTATAATATCTTTATATATATAACTCCCCTCTATATCACTATTTGAATATATCCAAAAACCTTGATTTTTATCTATTTTAGTTAATGTTGTAAAGTTAGTATTATTTTCAAATGGTATCCATAGTAACCAGTTATTATCACTATAACTCCATATAGAGTTAATATTCTTATAACTAAACATATCATTAGTATCCATATTATTAACAATAGGGGATACCATATTCCAACCATTAGATAAACTAGCCTCTTGTATAGTTAAATTATTCTCTTCTAAAGATAAATTATAACTATTATCACTATATAACCAAAAACCATCTCCACTATTTAAAGTAGTAATTTCATTACATATATTTGATAAATCTACATCTTTTTTAAAACAATTCCAACTGTTATTTTTATAGTTCCAAATAATATCATTTGAGTTTAAATCTAATTCAGACAAATTAGTATTTTGTTGCATTCCTAAAAACTGCCATTGATTTGAAGTGATATTAATATCACTACTTCCATAAACTATAGATGCACTTAAAAGTGCCAATAATCTTAGTTTCATATTTATTCCTTTATTTTTAATATCCCTGTTAAAGTATCACTATTAATAAAATTATTATTAACTAATTCGTAATCTATCATTTTTCCATAATTAGATTTATTAACACCTAATATATCTAATTTATCACTTACTATAGTTATATTATAATCTCCAATTTTTCTAAAACTATCTTCAGATATCAAAGTTTGATTTTGAGCTATTGTACCAAAATTTAAAGTGATTATATCATTATCTAAAGATACCACTACATCTATTATAGCTTTTAATTCTTCTAAATATTCAGATGAATTTATTTGTGTTGTACTAGTATTATCATCATTTTTCTTTATACCTTTTATCCAAATAATATTTGGAGAACTAATAACTCCATTTTCTATAGAGATATTTTCATAAACAATCTTACCTATAGAACCACTAGGAACAACCATTTTAATACCTATATTAAAATTATTAATATCATTATTATCTATTTTAAAACTAATATCCCAAATATCTGAAATAGTATCATTTTGAGATTTAGTTATAGTTTCAAAAGAACTATTTTCTATTTTTGATAAACTATTTCCAAAAGATATATTATTATCTCTAATATCTTTTATAGTATTATTTAATATATCTGTATTATTTAAAGGGGAGATTGGAGTATTAGTTGAAGAGTCCGAACTACAACCATTTAAAAGAAAAGTAGTCAAAGATATAAGTATAGTCTTTTTTAAAATTAATTTCATATTTTTTTTCCAATTATAAAAAAAGCCTATATAGAATAAATCTATATAAGCTTTATGATTAAATAAAACTACTTACTATTGAAGTAATTTAGATACACTTTGAGCCATAGTATTAGCTTGACTCATTGCATAAGCACCTGCTTGAGCTATAATATTTTGTTTATTAAAGTTCGCAGATTCTGCAGCATAATCAACATCTCTAATTACTGACTCAGCAGCT
>JAYELQ010000122.1:0-2315 GCA_034717655.1 Campylobacterota bacterium | reverse complement strand
AAACCAACCAAAGCAGGAGTTGGTTTTACAATATTATGATTAAATTTTTTAGCAATCTCAAAACCGATATTAGAAGCACCCAAAATAGGGTAAGCTAATCCACCTGAAGCTACTACTACTTTATAAGTTTTAAAAGTTTGTTTATTAGTAGATATCTCAAAATAGTTATTAATTTTATCAAAATTGATATCTTGAACTTTTGTATCTAATTTAAAGTGGCAATGTTTTGTTAATTTTAAAAAAATATTAATAACATCACTACTACTATTGCAAAAATATGTACCTTTTACTATTTTTTCATCTATTTTTGGATAAACATTATTTTTATTTAAAAATTTTAATAGCTCTTTTTCACTAAAGTTATCTAAAGTATCTTTTATAAACTCTTTATCTCCTAAAAAGTGATTTTCATTCATATATTTATTTGTGATATTACATTTAGCTCCACCACTAATTTTAATTTTTTCACCAATTTTACTATTGCTATCAACAATTGCTATTTTTTTTGATTTTTGTAATTTTGAAGCAAGCATAAGACCGCTTGCTCCAGCTCCTATTATAATGATATCGTATATCATAATTTTATTTATAAGCCTTTACAACAAAACCAGATTTACCATTTTTTGAATCTATAGAATAATTTACTGTTTGTAATCTTAAATCATCATTATTTAAATATTTATTAATCATCCAACTACCCTCTATAACTCTTTTTTGTGATAAACCTAATTGTGTATAGTTAGCTATTCTTAATACTTGTGCTTTATTATAGTTTTTATCATTTTTAAGTTTTTTAAAAAATGATATTTCTTTATTGTCATTTATATTTATTATCTCTATTAAGCTACTATTATTATTTTCATCTAAAAACTTATATAACTCTTTTTCACATTTTTTTGAAGGAGATATACCGCCATTTACCATATTTGTACAGCTATATCTATTATATTTAGTTTTATCTATTTTTCTATTTTTATATACTATTTTTTCTATAGTGTTATTATTTTCTTTATATATTATTTTATCTTTATATACTATTTTTTCTACAGTTTTATTATTGTCTATTATCTCTTTTTTTAAATCCAATATCTCTTGTTTTAAATAAGAGTTCTCTTTCTCTATATCTTTTTTAGATATATATCTATTTTGTAATTCAATAGGTAAACTATCAAAAGTTATTTTATCTTTTTCCACATATTTAAACTTCAATTCCCCTTTTGGTACAAAATCATTTGTCATATATGTATAAGATGTTAAAGAAACAGAAGTAATTAATACACCAATCATTGCATAAAGTCCTAAATGACTTTGTTTTGGTATCTCACTATCTAAATTATAATCCATTATTTATCCCGTGTAAATTTTCTATGATAATAGAGAATATATGCTTAAATCTTATTTAAATGATTTTTCTGATAAAATTCAAAAAAATATATTAAAAGGAAATTTATGGATATCAAAGAGAGTTTAATAGCTAGAAGTGGAGGTTGTTGTGAACTTTGTACCTCTACTAATGATTTAGATATTTTTGAAGTATCTCCAAGTGATGGTTCTGTTGATAAAACTATTTTAGTTTGTTCTACTTGTAAAGAACAATTAGAAGATATAGATAAAATGGATGAAAATCATTGGCATTGTTTAAATGATAGTATGTGGAGTGAAGTTGATGCTGTAAAGGTAGTAGCTTATAGAGTTCTTTCAATACTTAAAAAACAAGATATGCTAGATATGTTATATTTAGAAGATGATATAAAAAATTGGGCAGACCAAGGGTTAGTAGCTCAAGAATCAAAAGCAGTTCATAGAGATTCAAATGGTGTTATCCTAAATGCTGGAGATACAGTTTCTATTATAAAAGATTTAGAGGTGAAAGGTGCTGGATTTACTGCAAAAAGGGGAACGGCTGTAAGAAATATATCTTTACCACAAGATGATGAAACACATATAGAGGGTAGAGTAAACGGTGTTAAGATTATGATATTAACACAATATCTTAAAAAGCAATAAGTTTTTTATAGAATTAAAAAAAGGGGATATGAAAATCATATCCCCTTTTTTAATATCAATTATAAAGAACTTATTAACAAGCAGATTTTGCAGCTTCTAAAGCTTCTTCATAGTTAGGCTCTGTTGTAATTTCAGGAACAACTTGTTTGTAACAAACTTTTCCATCTTTACCAATTACAAAAATAACTCTTGCTGTAATTCCTGCTAAAGGACCATCAGCTAAAAGAACACCATAAGCGTTAGCGAAATCTTTGTTTCTGAAATCTGAACAAACTTTTAAGTTTTCAATTCCAGCTGCTCCACACCAT
>JAYELQ010000121.1:0-2335 GCA_034717655.1 Campylobacterota bacterium | reverse complement strand
GATTAATTAAAAAACTAGATTTAGTAAGATTTTTGGTATTATTTAGATAAAATTTCAAAAAATAAAGAAAGAGAAGGAATATATAATGTTATTAGGTGTAAACATAGACCATATTGCAGTATTAAGAGAAGCAAGACAAATCAACGACCCAAACCCACTAGATGCTTTAGGTGTTTGTAAACTAGCAGGTGCAGACCAAATCACTATACATCTAAGGGAAGATAGAAGACATATCAATGATAGTGATGCTTTAAATATAATAAATCTATCTCAACTACCTGTAAATTTAGAATGTAGTATAAATGATGATATTATAGATATTGTTTGTGATTTAAAACCACATAGAGCTACTTTAGTTCCTGAAAATAGAGCTGAGGTTACAACAGAGGGTGGACTTGATTTAAAGAGTAATTTTAAACAAATTAAAAAAGTTATACAAAGGCTTAAACAAAATGGTATTGAGGTATCACTTTTTATAGATGCAACTTCTGATATGATAAAACTATCAAAAGAGTTAGATGTTCAATGGATAGAGATACACACAGGAAGTTATGCAAATCTTTATGCTATGCTTTATAGTGGACTTGATAAAACTACCCATAGTATAAAAGAGTTGGAGTTATCAAGAGAGGAGTTAACTATAAGATTAAATAAATCTTTAAAAACTATTAAAAAATACTCTAAAAAAGCAGATAAATTAGGTTTAAAAGTAGCTGCTGGTCACGGACTGAATTATCAAAATATAGAACCTATTAAAAATATCAAATATATAAAAGAGTTAAATATAGGTCAAAGTATTATAGCTAGAAGTGTTTTTATAGGACTTGAGAAAGCTATTTTAGATATAAAAGAGTTAATAAAGTGAAAACTATAGCTATTAGTATTGGAGATATTAATGGTATAGGGATACAATTAGCCTTAGAAAATCATAATTTAGTCAAAAAATATTGTAATCCTATATATTGTATAGATAAAAATATATTAAAAAAAGCAACTAAAAAACTAAATATAAAAATACCTAATGATTTTAAGATATATGGTAAATATATAGATTTAGATATAAAAGCTGGAAAAGTATCTAAAAAAAGTGGAAATTTCTCTTATAATTCTTTTTTAAATGGAATAAAGTTAGTAAAAAATAATAAAGCAGATGCTATTTGTACTCTACCCATCAATAAAGAAGCTTGGCAAAAAGCAGGTGTTTTTTATGTTGGTCATACAGATATGTTAAGAGATATATTTAAAAAAGATGCTATTATGATGTTGGGGTGTTCTGAGATGTTTGTTAGTTTATTTACAGAACATATACCATTAAAAGATGTACCTAAATATATAAAAAAGAATAAGTTAAAGAAATTCTTTAAAGATTTTTTTTACTCTATAAATCAATATAAAAAACCAATAGGTGTATTGGGATTAAATCCACATGCAGGAGATAATGGAGTATTAGGAGATGAAGAGAAAATAATAAAAAAAGCTATTAAACAAATTAACAAAGAGTTAGGTAGTAAATTTGAGTTATTAGTACCAGATATTGCATTTTCTCCAAATACAAGAAAAAATTATAAATATTTTTGTGCTATGTATCACGACCAAGGTTTAGCACCTTTGAAGGCACTTTATTTTGATGAAAGTATAAATGTATCGTTAAATTTACCTATTTTAAGAACTTCTGTTGACCATGGAACTGCATTTGATATCGCTTATAAAAATAAGAAAATATCAAATTTAAGTTATATAAATGCTATAAAAGAGAGTTGTAGATAACACCATCTATCTCTTTTATCGCTATATCCTCTATCTCTTCTATTTTAGATATAGTTGCTAATATTTTACTATCAAACATATAACTATCTGCTAATTTTTGAGATATCTCTAATATACTATTATTTGGTAAAATATATTTTGCTTCTAAACCATTAGCATAAATAATCTCTACAATAGAGTTTACTTTTACAGCGTATTCTATACTGTTATTGATACAATATACCATAATATCTTTATTAAAATTAAATATTAAAGTGCTGTTTGGTTTTGTACTTTTTATATCTTCTATAGTTTTAATATTCTCTATAGTTTCAAAAGGTATATATTCATCACCTATTATAATCATACTCTTTTACCTTTTAATGCTTTAGGCACTTTTCTGAACAATAATATTTTCCATTACTTAAAACACCATCATCTTTTGAAAAATATGTTTTACAAGTTGGACACTCTATCATAGTATCTGTTATCTCATCATATTTTGTTTCATCTTTTTTCTTAAAAAGTCTAATTTTCTTAAAAAATACCAAATATATTGCAAATAATACAATCCCTAATAATAAAATCT
>JAYELQ010000120.1:0-2340 GCA_034717655.1 Campylobacterota bacterium | reverse complement strand
AATATATTTATAAGTAAATATCCAATAGTAATAAGAGTTATATCTATAGTATCAAGTTGTAAGATAGCCACAAATATAGCAGGAAAAGCAGCTACTATAGCTCCAACTGTTGGTAGATAGTTAAGTAAAAAAGCTAACACAGCAAAAAGTAAAGCATACTCTAAATCAAAAAATAGTAACATAAAATATATCATAACACCTGTAATAATAGAAGTAAAAGTTTTAAGAACAAAATATCTATTTATACTATATAGAAATTTTTCAAATTTAATATTATCTTGGTCTAGTTTTGTGAAATATCTACTTTTTTTAATAACTAATGGAGACTCAAACAATAAAAACATAAAAAGTGCTAAAGTTAAAACTATATACATTATTATATTTCCCATACTTTTAAAAAATGTTGTTATATATTGTACAAGTTTTGATGGTTCTATGGAGCTAATTATACTATTTTTATCTATTGAGATATTAAATTGTTCAAAAAAAGCAATTACTTTTGGGATAAGTTCATAAAACTTCTCTTGATATGCTGGTATATTTTTCATTATCTCATTACTAGATGATATTAAAAAAGAGTTTAGTATAAATATCAAAAATACAACAAAAGTTATAATAAAAAGTGATGTTATAAAGTTTGGTACTTTTGATGAATCTAGCCTATTTACAATTGGTAAGCAAATTATATATAAAAAAAATGCCATCATTAAAGGTAGTATTATACTACTTCCTAGTTTTAAACCTGTTATTATAACCATTAAGAAAGCAATGGTTGAGAATACAGAAGAGTTATTATGGTTTATTATTTTATTCATTTTTTTAACCTTTTTTATAATTATTTATAACTAAAATAAAATATAGTTATATTATATCAATGTATTTTAATATATTATTGATATAATTTTGATTAATTAAATAAAAAAGGATATTAGTTAGTTATGTTAAAAAAAACAAAATATCTTTTTATAATAATATTATTAAATATGAGTTTATTTTTATTTATGTTTATTATATTATTTAATAATCAAGTAGATACAAAAAAAGATAAAGAGTTATTTATCTCTATTGTTGGTTTGCCAGATTTAGCAATATCAACAACAGATAGTTATATAAGACATAGAAGTTTAACTAATATGAAAACTATATTTAAAGATGGACCTGAACATATTGAATATAGTAAAGTCTCTTTTACAATAAATCACACGGGAAAGTAATATAACACTAAATGAATAAAATAAATCTCCACCTAATAGAATATGCTATAAACTCTCTTTTAAGAGATAAAGTAAAAAATATATTTATATTAATAATTATGACACTATTAATATTTTTATTATCATCAGTTTTATTTATATCTAACTCTATTAAATATGAATTAAATGAAACCGTAGAGCAGTTACCAACACTTACTATACAAAAATATAGAGCTGGAAAAGTAGATGATATAGAGTTATCAAGGGTAGATAATATTTTAAATATAGTAGGGGTTGAAGATGTTATCCCTAGAGTTTGGGGATACTATTATTTTGAATATGTAAATGTAACTTTTTCATTAGTTGGTATAGATAATTATGCTACTCAATACAATGAAAACTTATCAAAACTAGTAGAAAATGAAAATAAAACAGCTATATTAGATAATGAAAAAATGTTAATAGGTGAGGGTGTAAGAAAGATATTAGATAAAAATTATTATAAAGAATATTTTAATTTTATTTTAAATGATGGTACTATTAAAAAAGTAGATATAGGTGGAGTTTTTAAAAGTAGTATAGAGTTACAATCAAACGATATGATACTTCTTTCAAATGATTTAATTTATGAGATTTTAGATATGGAAGAGGAGAAAGCTACAGATATAGTAGTAAAAGTATCAAATCCTGAAGAGATAGATACTATTGTATATAAAATAAAAGAGTTATATCCTGATGTTAGAATTATATCTCAAGAAGATTTTATAGTAAGTTATGAAAATATATTTAATTATAAAAGTGGAATTTTTTTAACTCTATTTATTATATCTTTAGTTACATTTTTTATGATAGTTTATGATAAAGCTAGTGGATTAACTTCATCTCAAAAGCAAGAAGTTGGAGTATTAAAAGCTATAGGTTGGAGAGTAAATGATATATTAAAAGAGAGATTTTATGAAAGTTTTATAATATCTTTTTTCTCTTATAGTTTTGGAGTTTTATTATCTTTTTATTTTGTATATATTTTAAAAGCTCCAATTTTAAGAGATATATTTGAAGGGTATAGTGAATTAAAAACAAGTTTTAATCTACCATTTGTTGTAGATTTTCAAACATTAGCATTGATATTTTTTATAATAGTTCCTAT
>JAYELQ010000119.1:0-2350 GCA_034717655.1 Campylobacterota bacterium | reverse complement strand
TGGAGGTAAACCTAATGTTGTTCTATTAAAATCAGATGGTTGTGTAAGATTAGTTTCCCAATTAGTTGGAACATCACAAAGAGTAGGAAAAGGTATCCAAGTTTTTGTATTTGGATTTTGAGCATAAATTATTTGTTGAATACAAATTGTATTATTTAAATCAGCTAATTTATAAAGTTCTTCTATCTCTAATTCATTTAATGCTCTATTGTATATTCTTAAATCATCTATAGTTACTGGTATATATGAATTTTCATTATCTAAGTTTCCATATCTAGCTATAAAAACATCTGTATTAAAACTATTAATATCAATTTCATTTTCATATTCTGTAATATCTAATATATAATTATCTAAATATCTTTTTAATAATTTACCATCAAAAGTTATTGCCATAAATTTCCATTTATTTAAAACATCCATTTCTATTTCATTGACAACTATTTTATTAATTGGTTCTAAATTTGTAGACTTATCTATAAAACTTATTCCAGATAATGCATTAGAATATCTAAAAGAATTATTATTAGAAGAATATAAATCACCTCCTATGCCCAAGTGCCATTGATAAAATGGTGGATTATGTGAAATATATGGTTTTTGTACTATTGGATTTGTTCCTAGTCCAGAGAATGATTTATTCACTTTAACCCATGTAGATATTGTAATTTTTGAAGGATTTAAACTTGAACTATTAGTTATTTTTATATAATCATCAACACCATCTAAACTTACTGCTTGCCCAATTACTCCATCTACATAATTTATACCACCGTAAGAGATTCCATTATTATTATTGATTGAGCTATCATTTGTATTATCTTCAAATTCATAATGAGCAACTAAACCATTTGTTAAATTTATATCATTATTTGAAAAACCATTTGATATAAACAAACCACTTAAAACAACTGTACTTACTAATATTCTTTTCATATTTTACCTTTTTATTAATTTTTTAGAACTAATTCATAAACATTAAATAGCTTATTCTCTTCTACACCCCAATTATACTTTTCTATAACTGCTTTTTTACCATTTTGCCCCATCTTTTCAGCCTCTTTTGAATTAGTTAAAATATATTCTATAGCTTTAGCTATCTCTTTTGGTTCAAGTGGATTTACACATAAACCACATTTAGTATAATTAACTATATCTTTCCATAATTCTATATCTGAAGATACTACAGGAACTCCAGAAGCCATATACTCAAACATCTTTACAGGTAATGCATCAAGATAGTTTATAATAGGATAGAGTGTTACTAATCCGATTTTAGAATTTTCTAATATCTTTTTAACTTCATCTCTTCCAACAAAGCCTTTAAAATCTACTTTCTCCCATCCTTTGTAGTTTTTTACCTCATCTTCTATATTTTTATCAAAAAACTTTCCAGCAATTACTAAACTTGTATCTAAATCATACTCCATAGATTTTACTATCTCTTTTATCCCCCTTTCTTGGGTCAAAGCACCTATATAACAGATTTGATTTTTTCTATTTTTATATTCTACATCACTTAAAAGTTCATCTAATATTGGAAAATTATTTATATCTTCACTATTAGTATTTATCTTTAAAAACTTATCTCTTATATATGGTGTTGCAGTAATTATATAATCAAACTTTCTTAAACTATATTTTTCATAAAATGAAACACTTTTAGATAATATAGTTTTAGTAAATCTATTTAAATAATGTTTACCTAAAATCTGTTTTGGCAAATCTTCGTGAGCATCAAATATCACTTTTGCACCCAATTTTTTAAGCTTTAATCCAATAGGGATAAGTTCTGGATCGTGAAGATGGTATATATCACTATTTAACTCTTTTGCTTTTTCATAAACTTTTTTAACAGTAGTGGTCATACGAGATATACGACCACCACTTTTAGCTCCAATATCTACTATATCTACATCATTTTTACTCTCATCACCTTTACCATCTGCAACAACTAAACTTACTTTATAATTTTCTATTTTAGCTAAACTGCTACACATTTTTATAAATATTCTAGTGTCATATCTAGGGTGTGCTGATGTTAGGTGGGTTATTTTAGTTTGCATATATATCTCTATCTAAAGTAAATTGAATATTATTTAATATTCTTTCTAATTCATCTTGTAAACTATGTATTGTATTTAAAATATTTATAGCTTGATTATTATTATCATCGTAGTCGTGTGCTATCTCATTTCGAAGGTCTCTTAATTCAAACCAATTATCAACATCTATAATATCCATTTTTTCAAGATTATTTAAAATATCTAAAAATGGCTTATTAACATTTTCACCTTGATATAAAAGTATTGATTTAAATAATTTTGCACCCATACAATCTTGAAGTTTA
>JAYELQ010000118.1:0-2353 GCA_034717655.1 Campylobacterota bacterium | reverse complement strand
CTTTAATAATAGTTTCTCTATCTCTTCACTCATTTTATACCTTTTTTATAATAATTATATATCAAATCACCTTAATAATTTGAACATAAAAAAAGCTAATAGTAGATTTTACTATTAGCTTCTATTTTGAATTTTTAGTTAAATTATTTTTTAATAATCTCCAAAAATTCATTTGCTGGTTTATAACCAATCATTCTTTTTGCTCTCTCTTCAGCTCCATTTTTATAAAAAATCATAGCAGGTGGTCCAAATAGATTAAATTTTTTCATCAACTCTTTATCATCTTTTGTATTTTTTGTTACATCGATTTTTATTAGAGTATATTTAGAAAGCTCCTCCATCACTAATTCATTTTTAAAAGTGATATTATCAAACTCTTTACAACTTACACACCAAGTAGCCCAAAAATCTACCATAATAGGCGTATCACTATTTTTTACCACTTCATTCAACTGTTGAACTGTAGTTATATATTGAAATTTTAGGTTTTTACCATTTGTATCATCTACAAATGCTAATTTTAAAAATAGTATAGATACTACAACAAGAACTAAAGATACAAGTTTACCAAAAAAGTTACCATTTTTCATAAGATAATAGGCACTTCCCATTGATAATAAAGCAAATAGTAACATAGTTATATAAGATGGTACAATTCTATCTATCATCCAAATAGCAATAGCCAACATAACTACACCAAATACTTTAGATACTAACATCATCCAACCACCTGGTTTTGGCATATATTTCCCAGCTCCAATACCTATAGCTAAAAGAGGTACACCCATACCTAAACTCATAACAAATAATGCACTACCACCAAGTAAAGCATCTCCTGTTTGTCCAATATAAACCAAAGCCCCAGCCAAAGGTGGTGCTACACAAGGTCCTACAATTAAAGCAGATAAAAATCCCATAATAGCAATACCCATAATAGAACCATTTTTACCACTCTCATCACTTGTTTTATTTAATTTTGTTTGCCAAGATGATGGTAAAGCTAACTCATAATAACCAAACATAGAAAATGCAAGAGCTACAAATATAAGTGCAAAACTAACAATAACAAAACTATTTTGTAGCATACTTTGTATATTTGCCCCAAATAATCCTGCTAATACTCCGGCTATTGTATATGCTATACTCATAGCTAAAACATATATTAAAGATAACCCAAAACCTTTTGAAGCAGACATAGGTGTACCATCTTTATTTGAGTGTTGAACTATAATACTTGATAATATTGGTATCATAGGGAATATACAAGGTGTAAGGGCTAATAATAGTCCAAATCCAAAAAATGTAAGAAGTATCATAAAAGCACTATCATCTTTTAGTGTTTGAGTTATAGTATCTGTTTCATTTAAAGTTATTTTCTCTTCTACAACATCATCTTTAACCGATGTAGGTGAAAAAGTATCTGACATAGGTGAGTAGCAAAGACCTTTATCTGAACAACCTTGATATTCAAAAATCACTTTATAGTTTGAGCCTTTAGTTATTTTTGAATATATCAAATCATAAGGTACATTGATTTTTAAAATCCCTTGATGTACTATAAAACCGTGAAACTCTACAGGCTTCCTTATATCTAACTCTTTTGTGATATCTATATCTTTACCATTTGATATAAGCACTCTTAAAAATTCATCATAGATATAGATTGTTTTATCCATCTCTATACTAAACTCTACACTACTCTCTTTTGAAATAACATTAGTTTTAAATGCATCTTCTGGATTTAAAAATTGATTATTTGCAAATAAAAACGATGTTAAAAACATCAACAATACTAAAATTTTTCTCATATTTTTCCTTTTTTTAGATTTGATTTTCTTTATTTTTGACTATCTCTATAATCTCATTTTTTACAAAAAGTAGATTTTTAAAAATAGATTTTAAATCATCTATTTTTGTACTATCAAAGTTTGAACTTACAAAATATTGATATTTATCATCTGCTATTTTTTCTAAAATAACAAAAATCCAAATAGCTCCAATAATATAACAACCTTTGATACTACTCCAATTATTTAACTCAACAGCACTTATAAGCTCTGCTAAAAGTTGTGGTTCTGGGTGAGAGCCACCTGCTGATGGTTTATACTCTTGTATAAAAAAATATGGAGTTTCAGGATACTCTAATCCATTTGCAACATAAAAATCACAAAATCCATTAAAGTTTACTTTCTCATTTTTAAAACTTAATGGCGAGTGGTAGAAGTTACCTATATTTAATTTTTTATTTAGAAAATCTACTTTCTCTAATATATTTCCTATAAAAACAACTTTTAATCTATCTTCATTAAATGAGTTAAGTAATAAAGCATATTTATTTAGTAATCTATCTAAA
>JAYELQ010000117.1:0-11777 GCA_034717655.1 Campylobacterota bacterium | reverse complement strand
CTTTATTAAAAAGTTGTGTTTCAAAACTTTGCTTAAAAAATATAGCTCTATGTAGTTTTTTAATATCATCTGTATTTTTAAGACCATCTATAGATTTTGGGAAAAAAGTTCTTGTCCCTGTTGCCATAATAAGATAATCAAAAGCTATATTTTCTTTCTCTTGAGTATATATAATATTTGATTTTGTATCAATGTCAGTAACTCTTAAGTTCTTAAACTCTAAAAAATTATGTTCAAAACCATTACATAAGGTTGTAAGGTCTATAGTAACATCTGCTATATTTGATTTATTTGCAATAATGTCATAAACTTCAGGTTGTAGATTATGAAAAGTATGCTTATCTATAAGAGTAATTTTTATATCTTTATTTTTAACTAACTCTCGCAAAGCATATATACCTGCATAACCTCCACCTATTATAACTATTTTTTTCATATTATAATTCCATAAAGTTTTTTAATATTTTTATACCATTATCGTGTGATTTTTCAGGATGTGGTTGAAAACCATAAATATTATCTTTTTGTACAGAACTTACAAAATCATATCCATAATGTGTATTCCCTATTACATATTTATCATCTGTAACAACATGAAAAGAGTGTACAAAATATAGATATGGATTTTCTAAATCTTTAAATAGTTTTGATGGTTTATTAAATACTTTATTCCATCCAACATGAGGCACTTTATGTTCACTCATATCCATTTTTGATTTATCAAATGCTACAACTTTTCCACTTATAAGCCCTAAACCTTGTGTATCTCCAAACTCTTCACTACTATCAAATAAAAGTTGCATACCTAAACAAATCCCTATTATAGGTTTTCCACTATTTGCAAAATCTATAACAGCTTGTTTCATACCTTGTTTTTCAAGATGTTCCATAGCATCTTTGTATGCTCCCACCCCTGGGAGTATTACTCTATTATAATCTTTTACTTTTGAAGGGTCACTTACTATATCTGCTTCTACACCTATTAATTTACAAGCATTATAAACACTTGCAAGATTTCCCATATTATAGTCTATTATTGCTACCAATTATTATCCTTCTATTTTTTAATTAGATAATTCATTATATAAACTATCTCGTTGGATTGGTTCAAAACCACTATTTTTGATAAGTTCTATAAACTCATTTTGCTTCATACCATTTGCACTTTTAGCACCTGCAGCACTGTTTATTGATTCTTTTTCAATAGTTCCATCAAGGTCATTAGCCCCAAATTCTTGAGCTAAAAGAGCTAACTTTATAGATGAAGTTACCCAATATGCTTTTATATTTGGTATATTATCTAACATAATTCTACTAATAGCAAATGTTTTTAATATCTCTTGTGCATCTGGAAACTCTGTTACTTTTAAATAGTTATTCTCTTTTTGATATACCAAAGGGATAAAAGCATTAAACCCACCTGTAATATCTTGTAAATCTCGAAGTCTTAATATATGCTCTATCCTATTTTCTCTACTTTCTATATGTCCAAAAAGCATAGTTGCATTTGATTTATTACCTTTTTTATGCCAAATTTTATGGATATCAAGCCATTGAGATGAACTAACTTTACCAGCACATATTTTTTTTCTTACATCTTCATCAAATATCTCAGCCCCACCCCCTGGCATAGAATCAACACCATAAGATATCATCATATCAATTATCTCTTCATAAGATTTATTATACTCCTCACTTAAAAAATGTATCTCTGCTGCTGTTAAAGCTTTGATATGAAGATGTGGATATTTCTCTTTTATCTTTTTAAAAATTTCAAGATACCACTCTAATCCAGTGTTTGGATTATGAGCAGAAACTATATGCACCTCTTTTATACCATTTTTTACACTATTATCTATATTATTCAATATCTCTTCGTGTGTCATAGTGTATTGATTTGGATTTTTTCTACTTGCACTATATGCACAAAACTGACAAACATCTTTACATATATTTGTAGGATTTATATGTCTATTTACATTATAATAAGTTTTTCTACCAAATCTATCTTCTCTTATTTTTGAAGAATATCTCCCTAACTCTAATAAATCCATATCATATAAAGATAATCCATCTTCTAAAGTTAATCTAATATTATTATCTAATTTCTCATTTATTGTCATACATACCCTTTATTTATTATAATACAATTGGTTCATATATACTATTATTTGGTATTATAGGTTTTTTATTTTTCTCTACTATAATTTTATTTGCTTTTAAAATCTCTTGTGTTAAATCTGTTCTATATGTTGAAGCTGCTAATATATTTCCATTTTTAATACTTATAAGTTTTACAGATAATAAAAGTTGATTTTCAGTAATTGTATAAAGTCCAACTACAGCATATCTAGCATTATGGGTAATAGCATCTATTTTATTGATATCTCTTGTTAATACTTTAAACCCTTCACCACCAAATCTAAATTGATTTGCTGTTTCTATCTCTCTTACTATATAACTATATTTTGATACAAGTTGATTTTTTAAATTATCTGTAAGTATAAAACTTAGTTTTGTATTACTTCTTAAAGTAACTGTTTCTGCAATATTTGAAACTAATAATATCTCATTTTTTTTCATATGTGGAAAAAATTGATTTTCAGATTTCTTTAATAGTTCTGATATTATCTCATCATAGTTTGTAGCTGATAACTCCATATAATATTTAGACTTTGGTAAACTACAACCAAAAAACAAAATAGAGAATGACAATAATAAAATAATATTTCTAAATATAAACATTTTAAATTTTCCTTTATTTATTAAATGAAGATGATATTATATTCATAAACTCATCTTTTATATTTTTATCTTTTTTAAAACTTCCTCTTAATGCTGAAGTTACAGTAGTAGAAGATATCTTTTGAACACCTCTCATCTCCATACACATATGTCTAGCATCTATTACAACTGCTACCCCTTGTGGAGATATAGCTTCATTTATAGCATCTGCTATTTGCTCTGTTAATTGCTCTTGTATTTGTAACCTTCTAGCAAATACATCTACAACTCTAGGTATCTTTGATAACCCTACAACTTTTCCATTTGGGATATATGCAATATGTGCTTTACCTATAATAGGGAGCATATGGTGTTCACAATTTGAGTAAAGCTCAATATCTTTTACTACTACCATCTCATCATTACTACTTGTAAAAAGAGCTGATTTTAAAATCTCTTGAGCATCCATATTATATCCACTACACATAAACTCCCAAGCTTTAATAACTCTTTTTGGTGTTTTTTCTAAACCTTCTCTTGTTACATCTTCCCCTAAATGTTCTAATATCTCTACAACTGCTTTTTGCATTATATTCCTTTTTTTGTTTCTATTATTAAACCACTACCAATTAATTTATCATCATTATAAAAAGCTGCTGTTTGTCCTGTAGCTACTCCATATATTGGCTCTTCTAATTTAATAGTTCCTTTATCTTCTTTTATATCTACTTTACAATTTACAGTTACACTTCTAAATCTTAATTTAACTTCACATTCAAAAGATTTATCTTCTATAAACATATTTATATCTTTTATTATAACAAAATCTATAGCTAAATCATCTTTTTTACCTACAGTTATAGTATTATCTTTTTTATTTTGTTTTATCACAAAATGTGGCTCGTGAGCTCCGTGAACATAAAAACCTTTTCTTTTACCTATAGTATAATGCATATAACCTTTATGATGTCCCACTACATTACCATCTAAATCTAAAGTTTTTCCAGGGATATCGATATTTGTATGTTTTTTTAATATATCTGTATATACACCATCTACAAAACATATCTCTTGAGAATCTTTTAATTTTGATAAGCTTGATAACTCAGGTATTGTACTAGCTAACTCTTTTATATACTCTTTTGTATATTTAGACATAGGAAATATAAGTTTTGGTATAACATCTTTTGATATTTGAGCCAAAAAATAACTTTGATCTTTTGATAAATCATCAGCTTTATATATAAAATTACCATCTGTTTTAGCATAATGTCCTGTTGCTAAAAAATCAGCTCCTAACTTCATAGCTTCTTCATATAAAATACCAAATTTTATATCTTTATTACATTTTACACAAGGATTTGGAGTGATACCATCTATATAACTATCTACAAAATATTTATATATATCCTCCATAAATTTTTCTGTAAAATCTAAAACTTTGTATTTAATACCTAAATAGTTTGCCACTTCTTCAATAGTAGCTATATTTTTTTCGTGATATCCAGCAACCGTATTATGAAGTTTCATATAGATACCCTCAACTTCATAATTATCTTTTTGAAGTAGATATGCTGTCATACTACTATCAACCCCTCCACTCAATCCAACTACCACTTTTTGTTTCTTCATAATCTATTTTATACCTACATTCATATATCTTCTCATAAGTTCTATCTCTTTTAAGTTTATATTATGCTTAATAATCTCTTTTTTATTATCTTTATAAACTTTCCCAAAAGGTGTAATAATAGCACTGTTTTTTGCCATATCATCATTTGCACTATCACTTACTACTACAAAGCATTGGTTTAACACGGCTAATGATTTAGATAAAATAGATAGGTGTTTTTCCCTTTTTTTACCCCACATAGTAGGTATAAGTATAATATCTGCACCCTCTATTTTTTTCCATAGTTCACTAAATCTTAATTCAAAACATATTAAAACTGCTATTTTAATATTATCTATTTCAAATACTTTTATATCTTTCTTTTTACCTTTTGAGAAATATTTTCTTTCATCATTTAAAACAAAAAGTTTATTTTTTGATTGGCTATGAACTATCTTATTTTTATAAAATATATAAAAAGTATTAAGATATAAATCTTTATCTTTTACTTTAGTTTTTGTTATCATAGTTATAGATATAGTTTTATTTGAACTTAATTTAAGAAGTTTTTCTATTGCTATACTTGTAAATAAACTAGCATTTTCAATATTATCATAAGAGTAACCTGTTAGGGCTAACTCTGGGGCTAATATAAAACTATTCTCTTTCTCTTTTTTTATTATTGATACTAAATACTCAAGATTATGATTAAAATCTTGAGTTGTTTTAAGTTGAAGTGATACTAAATTCATTACTATTTTAATAAGTTTTTATTTTTTTTATTCATAGAGAATGCATTTCTAGACCGCTCTTCGTGTGTTTGTTTTTTATCTAAAGGTTTACTCTTTTCAAAAAACTTATCTATAGTTGCTGTTGGATTTAAAAACAGTATAGAATCATCTAAAACTATTTGAAACACTGCAAAAAGAGGTACAGTTACAACAGAACCAAAATTTTCAGAACCAAATCCAGCTTCAAAACTAATATTATCTTCTGTTAAAACAATTGAACTATATGTATAATTTGCTAAGGCAAATACTGTAAATTTAGAGAAACCTTTAGATATAGCTTTTGGTATATCAGGATTAAATGATATCCCATCTATATTTACAGTGATTGAAAATTCATAATCATTATTTATTAAATATTCCATAACTTCATAAATATGTTCCTCAACCATATCTTTATAACTTACATTTTCTAATACATTTGTTATCATAAATTCTATCCTATAATAAATTTGCTTTTAAAAGCTTTTTTTTAATTGGTTTGAAATAATCTTCAAATTTTCTTATATTATCTGTATAGATATTATCTTTATTCTTTGTTATATCTGAAACTTCAGAATTTAATTCTAAATTACAAAAGTTAAACAATTTTTTAATCTCATTTTTTTCATCATTTAATAAATTATCATAAGATATATCATATATATTATTTGGATATCTCTCTTTCCAAAATGAGATAATATCACTATATAACTTATAAAACTCTACAATATCATCCATATCAGAAGTATAATTAAAACCTGCTCCTAAAAAGTTATTTTTATATAATGCACAACAGTTTTGATATGGGTCTCTAATAGTATGTATAATTTTAGCATTAGGGAATATTGCCATAATAAAACCTAAAAATATAAAATTATTTGAACTGATATCTAAATATATTGGTTTATCACTATTAAATTTTGATACACTATCTTTATATATATCATATATAGCTTTTATAATATCTTGGTCTAATTTAGTATTATCATTTTTTTCCATAAGAAAGCTATCAACAATACTATTTAATAGATTTGAAACACCTATATTTAAAATATTTTCATTTGTTTGAAATATTTTGGATACTGTTTTGTTTCCAGATTGTGGCATACCAACTACAAATAACATCTCTTTTTCATTGTCAGTTTTTAAACTTTCATCTAAAGGTGATACCTTTTGTTCAAAAATCTCTTTTATTAATGAAAAATATATTTTATGATGTTCTATATCATATTTTGTATGCTCTTTTCCTAAACTATTTGCAGTTTCAAGGTATTTAAAAGCTTTTTTCTTTTTGTCTAATCCATCATATATCTCAAATAATGTAGTATTTAATTGTATCTTATCTTGATAATTATCAGCAGATGCCACTAACTCTTTTATAGCTTTTAACTCATCTGATTTTGGTTCTATCTGTTTTAAAGTTGCTAACATTACATATAAATTAATATTTGAATTATCTTGTTTTATACCTTCAGTTACAGTCATAATAGCTTCATCTATTCTACCTTCTGATTTAAGAGTGTTTGCTAAATTATAATAAACTTCAGAATAGTTATTTTTATATTCTAATGCTTTCACATAACAATTAATAGCATTTTTATTATCATTTAAATCTCTAAAACATATTCCCATCATATTATATATAAATGGGTGTGTTGGATAAACTTTAGATAATCTTGAAACTTCATTTAGTGTTGTTAAAGCATCACCTTGATTATATAAAGAAGCTACTGCATTTTGCTCCTCCATAGAAAATTCTGCATCATTATTTTTAAGCTTAGCAGATTTTTGTTCTTTTCTTAATTTTTTCAAACCTTTTAGAGCAACTTTACTTGAAGGATAATTTTCTAATATATCTTCATATATACTTTCAGCTTCATTTAAATCACCATTTTTCAAATAATTTTTAGCTTTTTTTAACTTTTCATCTAAATTATTACTATTTGCCATTTTTTAATCCCTAATATTTATTTTTACTGTATAATATCAAAATTATACTTTTAAATAGGATATAAACTTAAATGTTAGAGATAAATGAGATATTTGGACCAACTATACAAGGTGAAGGTAAAAAAATTGGAACACCTTCTGTTTTTGTAAGATTTGGAAAATGTAATATGCAATGTGCAGGGTTTGAAGTGGAATATGAAACTCCAAGTGGTATAAAAAAATGTAGTTGCGATAGTTACTATGCTTCAGATATAGCATTTCAAAGTCAATGGGAAAAATATCCTTTAGCAAAAGATTTAATAAACACCATAGATAAACTTATACCAAATTATAATATTGATATTGTTATTACAGGTGGTGAGCCTTTATTATATTGGAATGATATAGAGTTTCAAAACTTTTTGGAACATTATATTAAATTAGGTCACCATATTACAATAGAAACAAATGCATCTTTAAATATTAGTTTTAAATATAATTGGCAAAAAGAGATACTTTTTTCAATGAGTGTAAAACTAGAAAATAGTGGTGAACCTTTAAGAAAAAGGGTAAATATAAAAACCCTTACAGATATTATTAATTTTACAAATGAATCTTACTTAAAATTTGTGATAGATACAAAATCTAAAGATAATACATCAATAGAGATAGATAATATATTAGAACAAATACCAGAATGTGAAGTATATCTTATGCCTATGGGTGATACAATTGAAGATATAAATAATAATAGTTTATCTGTTATATCTTTAGCTGTTCAAAAAGGGTATAAATATTCAGATAGATTACATATAAGAGTTTGGAATAATCAAAGGGGGGTTTGATAAATTAAAATCATACTAAAATAGTAATTAAAAGCTTCATATTTTACTAATAATTAATAAAAAATGTTATATACTTTGGATATACAAATAAGGATATATTATGACAGCAACTATTTCAAGTTGGGGTAACTCTCAAGGTTTAAGATTTTCAAAGAATATTATGAAAGAACTTAATTTATCAATTGGTGATAAAATGAAAGTTTTAATTAAAAATAAAAAAATTGTATTAGAACCAATAAAACAATCAAGAGAAAAATATGACATTAACGATTTAGTTAAAAATTTACCAAAAGATTACAAAATATATGAAGAATTTAATAATAAAACTGGATTAGAAGAATGGTAAAATATATACCTGAACAAGGTGATATTGTTGCTTTAAATTTTGACCCACAAAGTGGTCATGAACAAAAAGGGAGACGTCCTGCAATAATTATTAGTAATAAAATATTTAACCAATATCTTGGACTTGCTTTTGCATGTCCAATAACGAATACAAAAAGAGATTTTCCATTTCATATTGAAGTTCAAAGCGATAATATCACTGGTTTTATTATGGCAGAACAGATGAAATCAATAGATTACAATTCAAGAAATATAAAGTTTATTGAAAAAGCAAATCAAAAAACAATAAACCAAATATTAGGTATAATTGATAGTATAATACAATAATATGTTACAAAAAATAATTAAAAAATTTAATAAGGTGCTTTAAATGAAAAGATTATTAGCAGAGTGGGAAGAGCAAAAGTTTATACAATTAGTTTTTCCACATAAAGATACAGATTGGGAAGAGTATTTAGATGAAGCTATAGAGACTTTTGTAAATATAGCAAAAACTATATCAAAATATCAAAAATGTTTAATCGTTGCAAAAAATTTAAAATATATAAAATCTTTATTTGATAACCATAGATTTAAAAGAAATCTTATTTTTACTAGAATAGATAGTAATGATACTTGGTCAAGGGATTTTGGTGGTATAACAATAGAAGAGAATAATAAACTAACTCTATTAAATTTCAAATTTAATGGTTGGGGGAAAAAGTATCCTTATACTCTTGATAATAAAATAACTCAACAACTAAAACTAAAAGGTTTACTCAAAGATTATAAACATAAAAATATAAATCTTGTTTTAGAGGGTGGGTCAATAGATGTAAATACTCAAGGGGTACTTTTAACAACTATAAAATGCCTTATGGAAAAGAATAGAAATCCACTTCTAAATAAGAGAACTATAGAAAAAAACCTTATTGAGTTATTTGGTATAAAAAAGATTTTATGGCTAAATAGTGGTGCTTTAAGTGGTGATGATACAGATTCACATATAGATACTTTAGCTAGATTTGTATCTGATGATACTATTGTATATCAAAGCTGTAATAATAAAAATAATCCAGATTATAATGAACTAAAAAAAATGGAAGAAGAATTAAAAACTTTTGCAGATATATATGGTAAAAAATATAAACTTATACCACTTCCAAATATAGACCCTATTTATGAAGAGAATGAACAACTACCTGCTACTTATGCTAACTTTCTTATTATAAATGGTGCTCTATTAGTTCCAACTTATAATATAGCAAGTGATAATATAGCATTAGATATATTTAAAAAACTATTCCCAAAAAGAGATATTATAGGGATAGACTGCTCAATACTTATAAAGCAACACGGTAGTTTACACTGTGTTACTATGCAGTATTATTAGAGAATTTATATTATATTTAATATCTCACTTTTAATAAAATCTAAAGGTATTTTTTCTTGTTCTAATCTAAAGTTATTTCCATAATAGTTATTTACTAATCTTTCATAGACTAATTTTTCAATACTATTTAAATTTATTAACTCTTTCTCTTGATTTTTTGATTTAGCCTCTATCTTATAAGATAAAAAATTTTCAACTGTTTCTAAATTCATACAAATAGAATTTATATTATTATAATATCCCCTTACTTGAGAAAGAATTGCAAATCCATCTAAATCAATATCTCCCCAATAAAATATATCTTTATCTAAAAACCAATCTATATCTTTAAGTAATGATACCCCATACCCTTGCCCAAAAATTACTATTGCATTTTTAATATTTGGAAATGATAATGTAGTTATTTTATTCTCAACTATATATATTTTTTCACATTTGAAATTTAAATTTCTAAATTCACTTAAAGTAAGAGTTATATCACTTAAATTTTGTATATATAAGTTTTTATCTAATATTCTAAACCTTATTTGAGGTTCTGGATATTTTAAATTATATCTTTTTTCAAAAGAAAAATTAGATAAAGAAGTTAAAGGTAATTCCTTTTTTATATTAGAATATATAATATCTATAATCTTTTTATATTTTTCTATAAATTTTGTATCAATATTTTTTATACAAAGTTCCCGTATATATAGATTTAAATTCTGATTTTGTAATAAAAATTCAATAATAGTTAAAAGCTCTTCCCATATATTTTTATACTCAAAAATTAAAAATGGCTTTTGTATAAATAAATCTTTTAAAGATGGGACTCTCTTAATAATCTTATTATACAAAAATATAAACTCTTTATATTCATATTCCTTATCTACTATTTTAAGAAAATCATCTAGATTATTAAAACAAATTCTTATAGGTATATGCTGAGTTCCTAAAGATTTAAAATTAATATCTTGATATTCTAAAATAAAAGATTGATTTTCAAGAGTTTTAATACTATTTCGAACACCACTATAATTTTTTTGAATATCACTTTGTTTTAATTTTTTTAACTTTATATAAAAAGGAAAATAATTTTGTTCTAAAATAAAAGAGATAAATATATCACCTCTTTTATATATTCTTTCACATCTATTAAGAATATTTTTTATTTCGTAAAAATCACTCACTACTCTTTTTTCTTCCTTTGATACTCTTCAATTTGCATACTTATTAAACTAGAATCCATACCGTCTTGATTATGTACAAAATGTACTGATTCTACATATGGTTCTATAACATTTATTTTTTGTTTTGGGGTTATTACTAAAAGTTGTAATTTTAATTTTTCAAAAAGTTTTAAAGCATATTTTGTACTCTCATCACTTCCTCTACCAAAAGCTTCATCTATCATAACAAATCTAAAAGACCTACTTTGAACTTTATCATATTCTAATCCAAACTGATAAGCTAAAGATGAAGCAAGAACTGTGTAAGCTAATTTCTCTTTTTGTCCACCTGATTTTCCTCCACTATGAGCATAATACTCTTTTTGAGAATTATCACTCATATATTTTTCACTAGCACTAAAATCAAACCAATTTCTTACATCTAAAACAGTTTTTCTCCATTTTTTATCAACATCTATAAAACCTTCCCGTCCATTAAATCTATTTATCAACTCTTTTATCTCTAAAAACTTATGCTCATCATAACTATTATCTTCGTTTATTGAACCACTAATAACAGACTTTAATTTTTGTTTAAACTCTTTTGTCTCAGCTATATTTGATTTTATTGCTAATAACTCTATATATGTACCATCACTATACTCTATATCTTTCAAAGATAAATTTATATTTTTTATTTTATTCTCTATATCTTTTGAATACTCTTCTAATGTAGATTGAAGAATTAATATACCTTGTATAGTATTCTCTTTTAATAAATTATTAAACTTTATCTCCCATTTTGGTAAATTATCTTTTTTTAATTTTTGGAGTTTAGTAGTAAATTCATCAATTGATTCTATTGAAGCATCAAAATCTTTAGATTCTACTTGATAATTTCTTATATACTCACTCATATCTTTTTGAATTTTTATAACTAAATTATTCTGTTTTTTTATATTATTTTTATAATCTTTATCAATTTTTTCTTTTACTAATCTTTTAGACTGTTTTATATTATTTAAATTAAAT
>JAYELQ010000116.1:0-2364 GCA_034717655.1 Campylobacterota bacterium | reverse complement strand
CAATAAAAAATGAAAAATCTTCACTTTCAGGTGATAGTAAAGAGACTATTAATAAATTATTTTTTGAATTTGAGAAATTAAAGTCACAAGTTGATTTTAATAAAGAGATATATAAACAAACATTAGCTCAATATGAATCGATGAAAGTTGAAACAACACAAAATTCAAAAACACTACAAATAATAGTAAATCCAAAGTTAAGTGATGCTTATGTTTCGCCAGATAAACTAAAAAATATTATTACATATTTAATATTATTGTTAGTATTATTTGCTACAATATATCTTTTAAAACTAATCATAAAAGACCATCAAGATTAAAAAAAAGGGAAAAGTTGAATATATATTTTAAATTATTTTTTTATTCAATACTATTAAATATTAGTTTAATAGGAGTTGAGATAAATAACTCTTATGAACAAAACAATACTAACTCATATCAATATGATAATAAAGTATATGGATATAATCTTTTTAATGGAAATTTTAAAGATATAAAACAGTTTCATTATAACCCTAATTATATTTTAAATGTAGGTGATGAGATATCTATAAAAGTATGGGGTGCTATTGAGTTAGAGTTAGTAGTAAAAGTAGATATGCAAGGTAATATCTTTTTACCAAAAGTTGGTGTAGTAAAAGTAGTTGGTATTAAAAATAAAGAGTTAACAAAAACTTTACAAAATGAGGTATCAAAAGTATATAAAAGTGATGTTTATATATATGCAGATATTAAGCTTTATCAACATATTTCTGTTTTTGTTACAGGTAAGGTAAATAAACCAGGGCTTTATGAAGGTTTGTCTTCTGATTCTATTTTACAGTTTATAGACAAAGCTATAGGTATAGATAATACTATAGGTAGTTTTAGATATATAGATATAATAAGAGATAATAATAAAATAAAAACAATAGATTTATATAGTTTTTTATCTTTAGGTAAAATAGAACTATTTCAATTTAAACAAGGTGATGTGATATATATACAACCTTATAAATATATGGTAAGTTTAAGTGGAAATCTTATTCAAGAGTATCAAATAGAATTAAAAGATAAAAACTCTACTATAGAGAATATATTAAAATATACAAAAATAAAACAAGATACTACACACTATAAAATAACAAGATATAAAAATACTCAAAAATTAGAATCTTTATATAGTATAGATAAAAAAGATACTGTTATCTATAATGGAGATAGTATTGAGTTTATATCTGACCAATCTATTGGAAATATATCTATAGAGATAATAGGGGAACACGATGGTGAAAAAACTTTGATACTCCCTAAAAATATATCTCTAGAAGAGTTAATAGAAAAACTTAATTTTAATAGTTATTCAAAAACTGACTCGATACAACTTTTTAGAAAAAGTATAGCTATAGCTCAAAAAGATTTATTAGATGCAAAACTAAAAGATTTGGAGTTAAAAGTTATGACTACAGGTGCAGCTACTACAGAAGAAGCAGCTATAAGAAGTAAAGAAGCTCCTATGATACTAGAGTTTATAAATCGTGCAAAGAAAGTGGAGCCAAAAGGTCAAATCATAATAAATAATGATACAAATTTATCTACAGTTATACTAGAAGATAAAGATAAAATATATATACCACGAGTAACTTCTACTATACTTCTACAAGGTGAAGTTATGTTTCCAGGGGCTCAAACTTGGGTAGATGGTATGAGGTATGAAAACTTCATAGAAAATGCAGGTGGACTTTCTCAAGGTGCAAATGATGAGTATCAACTAATAATCAAACAAAATGGTAGAGTATATAATTATGCTGCTAAATCTTGGTTTGAAAATGATACTATTAAAAATAGTTTGCAAAAAGGTGATTCTATACTAGTCCTTAGTAAAGTAGATAGTAAAAATCTACAAATTACAAAAGATATAACACAGATACTATATCAAATAGCAGTTAGTGCTGCTGTTGTAGTGAGAGGGTTTTAAGAGTGATATTATTATTAAATAGAAAAGGTATATGATGTATAGGGAGAAATTTGAGAAATTTGAAAATATTGAAAATCTTGCAGGAAAATCATGGGAGCATGCTGTAGCTATTGATGTACTAAAAGAAACAAATATAAAAGATTGTTCTATTGAATGTTTTCATTATCAACAAATGATAGAGCTTTTTATTAAGCATATTCTTGAAACAAAAAGTAAGTTTGGTTCTTATAGTAAGTCACATAAATTAAATAAATTACTAGAAGAATTAGTATATACAACAGATTTTAAAACAGATAAAACAAAGTATTTTGAAGCACTAGTAACGATAACAATTTGTGCAGAGCAATATAGATATAACTTTATGATAGATTGTCTAGGCTATAAACATGCTGTAAGCATTGCGAATA
>JAYELQ010000115.1:0-2368 GCA_034717655.1 Campylobacterota bacterium | reverse complement strand
AAAATAATTAAAAGAATATCAAATAAATTAATAGAATTAAAAAAATGAATATACTTATAAATGGAATAGGTAGAATAGGAAAGTCTATAATAAGACAAAGTTTAAATAATGATAACTTTAATGTTATAGCAATCAATGAACTAAATACAAATATTGATAATATTGCATATAGTATAAATTATGATACAACTTACGGAAATATAACAGATAAATTTGAAGTCAAAAATAACTTTTTAGTAAATACTACAGATAAAATAGAAGTATTAAATTACTCTTCTATATTACAAATTAAAAATTTGGATATAGATTATATTATAGATGCAAGTGGTTCAAAAGTGGATACCAATGAATTAAAACTATTGGATGTAAAAGCTATATTTTTAACACATCCAAATAAAAAAGCAGATATAAATATAATTTTAGGGGTAAATGAAGAAAAATTATCTAATGAACATAAAGTTATATCTACTAGCTCTTGTAATGCAACAGCTCTACTTCCAATACTTAAAATAATAGATGATAATTATAGTATAAAATCTGGAGATATTACAACTATTCACCCCCTTTTAAATCATCAAAAAGTTTTAGATAGTGGTTGTGTAGGTAATTTAGATAGAGATGTTGATTGTAACTATGAGTTTGGAAGGTCGTCTTTAGCTAATATAATACCAAGTAAAACAACAACTATAGATGCTTGTTCTTATGTTGATGAAAAAATAAATAAAGATATATTTTCATCTAGTTCTTTAAGAGTACCTACAGATACAGTTGGAGTTATAAATGTAACTATATTTTTAGATAAAGAGTGTACAAAAGATGAGTTATTATCTTTATGTAAAAACTATAGAAAAAATCAAAAATTTGATATTATATTAAATAATTGTAAACCTTTAGTCTCTTCTGATTTTAAAGGTGAAAAGTATACAACTATTATAGACCATAGATTTACAGATATAAAAAATAACAATATGGTAAAGCTAGTTTTATGGTATGATAATGAATGGGGGTATGCTTCAAAAGTTATAGGTATAGTTGAGTATTTGGATAAAAAAATATAAATTATTATAAATATTTAACTCTTACTTAGATATAATTTATCAAATTATGAAAAGGAAAATAATACAATGTATGTAATAAATGAACACTTAACACACTATAAAATGATAAAATTAGATGATGATATATCTATAAGATTTTTTTATACATTCCAAGATAAAAAGAATTTTGAAAATAAATGGGTTTTAAAATCACATTCGCTAAAAAAATATTCAATATTAGATAAAAATGCTCTTAGTTTACTTCTAAAACTTCATCAAAAAGATATCAATAAATATAAAGAGATTAGAGGTAAAATAACTCAAAAAGGTTTTGAGAAAATAGTTATAAAAGAAAATGGTAAAATAAAACATACAATAGAAGAGATTATGAGTGCAAATAATAATAATACTACTAACAATGAAAATAATAATATAGACAATCAATAAAGGTAGCCACTATTTATTATAGAGATTTTGATTATAAAGAGCTTTAGTTTATGGTATAAATTAAAATATAGCTTCTATTTATTTAGAAGCTATATAAACAGCCATATCTACTAATCTACAACTATATCCCCATTCGTTATCATACCACGCTAAAACTTTTACCATATTATCTCCAACTACTTGAGTAGTATCCATAGGTACTATTGTACTTGTCTCTTCACCGTTAAAATCAGAACTTACCCTTTGTTCCTCATCAATTCCTAAAATACCTTTCATATAACCAACTGAAGCATCTTTAAAAGCTTGATTTACAGCTTCTACAGTTACATTTTTATTTAAAGTAACTGTCAAATCTACCATAGAAACATTTGGTGTAGGTATTCTTATAGCTTGACCATTTATTTTACCTGTTAATTGTGGTAAAACTTTTGATATAGCTTTTGCAGCACCTGTTGTAGTTGGTATAAGATTAACAGCTCCAGCTCTTGCTTTTCTAGGGTCTTTTTTATGTTTTCCATCTAAAATAAGTTGAGAACCTGTATATGAGTGTATAGTTGTCATAAGACCTTTTTCTATACCAAAAGCTTCATCTAATACACGAGCTACAGGAGCTAATCCATTTGTAGTACAAGAAGCATTAGAAACTATAGTTTCTCCATTATATTTATCTTCATTTGCCCCCATAACAAAAGTAGGTGTATCATCTTTTGCAGGAGCTGAAAGTACAATTTTTTTAATTCCATTATTTATGTATGGTTGAACAGATTCAGTAGTAAGAAATGCCCCTGTACACTCAAGAACAACTTCTGCTCCAAAATCTGCAAAATTTAATTTAGAAGGGTCTCTTTGACTTAGAAGTTTTACTTTTTGTTTTTTAATATTAA
>JAYELQ010000114.1:0-2387 GCA_034717655.1 Campylobacterota bacterium | reverse complement strand
TTATCCATATTTAGTCTATTGTTACCAAAAAGTCTAACTCATCACTATACTTATCTATTGTATATTGTTCATAACTACTTTTATATATTTTATAATGCTCTGATGCTTTATGTCCATCTAATGCTTTTTCATTCTCCCAAGTCTCAACAGCCATAAATCTTTTTTTATCATCTTTGTATTGATATATATTATAGTTTAAACAACCATCAGATGCTTTACTAGGTATCACCATAGCTTCTAAAAGCTCTTTTAGTTTATCTTCACAACCATTTTTTGCTATAAATGTTACAGATTTTGTTATTTTCATTTTATCTCCTAATTTTAATTTAATATATATAATTATACAGCTTTGAGCTTATTTTACTCTTTATTTATCATATATAGGTATAATGCCATTATGAAACATCTAAAAGGCTTTGGTAAACGATATTTTTCACTAGCAATTATAGCTATGTACTCTACACTTTACAAACTATCTAAAGTAGATAGTAATTTTCAATACCATATAAAATCTTTTGAATATCTACCTTTAAAACAAGCCCCACCATATACTAATCTTAACTTTTAACCATAAAAACAAAAAAATAAAACTAGGAATTAATATATGAAAAAAATAAAATTAAGCATAACTACTGCACTTTTATTGGCTACAAACTTATACTCAAGTCAAGATTTAGGGACTATAAATATCTCAAGTGCTACAAAGTCTGAACAATCAATCAAAGATATAACTTCAAATGTAGAGGTTATAACATCTTATGAGTTAGAAGAGAAACATATCTCTACTGTAACAGAAGCATTAAATCTTATAAGTGGTGTAAGTTTCACATCAAATGGTGGAATAGGTGCAACAACATCTTTAAATCTTAGAGGTATGTCAAATAAAAGAACATTAGTTTTAATAGATGGTATAAGATTTCAAGACCCATCAAATACAAATGGAGCTAATATCTCACATCTAATGGTATCTGATATAGAAAAAATAGAGATAATAAAAGGGGCTCAAAGTGGTATTTGGGGTGCTGATGCAACTGCTGGAGTTGTAAATATTATCACAAAAAAAGCAAAAAATGGTCTAAATGGTAGTATATTTGTAGAGGGTGGTAGTTTTAATACAAAAAAAATAGGTGGTGTTGTATCACACAAAAATAAAAACTATGATATAAAAATAAGTGCAAATCAATTAACAACAGATAGCTTCACAGTTCAAGCTCCAAAAGGTGAAGATATAAAGAAGTATGAAGATGACTCTTATAAAAATAGAACTATAAATTTAGCAACAAGCTATTATATAAATGATAATGCAGAAATAAATTTAAATATAACAGATATAGATACACAAAAAGATTATGATAGCTATCATAATCCAGATGATACAAATATGTCAAGTGATATAGAAAATAGACTTTATAATATATCTTTTTTACAAAAACTAAATAACCACAACATAAAACTAAAAGCTCAACAAAGTGAATTTTCAAGAGATGAGATAGGTACAGTTGCACAATGGGGAATGCAATATGTTAAAGTGTTTGAGGGAACTACAAAAAATATAGAACTAAATGATAATATAACATATAATGAAAATGATTTTATAGTTTTAGGTGTTGGGTCTAGTAGTGATGATGTAAAATATACAAAAACAGATAACTCTTCAGAAGATAAGAAACATAAAGATAACTATATATACTTAACAAATTCAAATAAATTAAATAATACTATTTTAACTCAAAGTATAAGATATGATGATTATGATAACTTTGATAGTAAAGCAACTGGAAAACTAGGTATAAAACACAACTACAATAGCTATACTTATGTGAGTTCAAATATAGGAACAGGTTACACTGTACCAAATATAGTAGAGGAGTTAAACCCTTGGGGTGCTATAAATAGTGAGCTAAACCCTGAGAACTCAAAAAGTTTTGATATAGGATTTGGGTATAAAGATATAAAAATAACATACTTTTATAATAAAATAGAAGATTTAATCCAATGGTATGATGCTGATGGTTATGGTGGAGAACCTGCTATATATAAAAACCTTGATGGGAAATCAACTTTTAAAGGTATTGAGATAGATTATAAAAAAGATATTATGCAAGACTTACTACTTTCTCTAAACTACACAAATTTAAATGCAAAAGATAAAGATGGAGAAGATTTAGCAAGAAGAGCAAAAGAGGATTTTAAATTTGGTATAGATTACTATGGTGTTGAGAAACTTCACCTTGGACTAAATGGTCAATATGTGGGTGAAAGATATGACAAAGCTAATAAGCAAGGTGCTCAAACAGGAAAATACACTATTGCAAATTTTGTAGCTAATTATGATATTAAAAAAGATTTAAAAGTATATACAAAAGTAGATAATATCACAGATAAAT
>JAYELQ010000113.1:0-2394 GCA_034717655.1 Campylobacterota bacterium | reverse complement strand
TTTTAAATAAAAAATATAATTTAATAATAACAAGTATAGAATTATCTGATGGAAATGGTGTAGAGTTTATAACAAGAATTAGAGAAATAAGTAAAGATATTACTATTTTTATTATATCAGGAAAAGATGATACAGAGTATTTTATAGACCTTATTAGATTAGGAATTGATGGATTTGTTTTAAAACCTATACAAGTGAAACAGTTTGTAGAAGTTTTTCAAAAAGTTATTGAGAAATTTAAATATAAAGAAGAGGTATATAAATACAAACTAAATCTTGAAGAGATAGTTTATGAAAAAACAAAAAATCTTCAAGAACTAAATGAATCTCTAGAAATTAAAATTAAAAATGAAGTTTTAAAAAATATAAAACAAGAAAAACTACTATTTGAACAATCAAAACTAGCTTCTATGGGTGAGATGATAGGAAATATAGCTCACCAATGGAGACAACCACTATCTGCTATATCTACAGCTATGTCTGGTATGGTTATTCAAAAAGAGATGGATATGCTAAATGATGATAATTTTTATTCTAATTCAAATATTATTATTGATAACACTGAATATTTATCAAAAATAATAGATGACTTTAGAGATTTTATAAAAAAAGATAAAAAAAAGATAAAATTTAATGTTAAAAAACAGATAGAGGATTTTATATCTTTTATTCAATCAAGTTCTAATCAAAATAATATAGAATTAATTATAGATATATCAAAAGATATTGAGATATTTGGTTATCAAAATGAGATAACTCAATCAATAGTAACTATATTTAATAATACCAAAGATGCATTTATCCAAAAAGATAAAGATATTGAAAATAAATATTTTTTTATTAATGGATATATAGATAATTCTAATTTTATTTTGGAGTTAAAAGATAATGCAGGTGGAATAAAAGCAGAATATATCGAAAAAGTATTTGAACCATATTTTACTACAAAACATAAAAGTCAAGGAACAGGATTAGGTTTGTATGTATCTTATAACAGTATTAAAAGTATGGGTGGTTCTATTGAAGTTAATAATACATCTTATCAATATCTAAATAAAGAGTATAAAGGTGCAATATTTAGATTAGAGATACCTAGTGGACTAGATAATAACTTTTAAAATATAAATTAAAATTTGATTATCTATTAATAATCTGTTAATATTGATACATTATAAACATTGGAAAGTGGAGACTATGCATAAATATAAAGATTGTACATTTAAAGAAGATAATCATACAGCTTATAAAAATCCATTTGTATTTACTATTATTAGAAATTTGATTATAAATATATTAATGATAAATGGAGTTACAAAAGTACAAGAAAAAATCACAAATAACCAATTTGATTTTATTGATGCTTTAGTTTTATTATCAGAATTAGCTTAGTGTAGGATTAGATTAGTATTGAATGGAGTATAAAAAATATCTTGATTTTGTATTTTTGCTTTTTCTATATACTCTTTTTGTAGATATTTAAAAGCACCTTGTACTATATCTTTATCTTTTCTAGTTTTTTGTTTATCTTTACTAAATTTCTCTTTATCTTTTAGCTCTTGATTTAATTGTTTTTCTATAGTGTTTACTATATTATTTATCTCTTTATCAACCTCTTTTTTAACTATGTTTTTTGAATTTTCAATTTTATTTTTTATCTCATTGTCTATTTGAGATTTATACTCATTTTTAGCATATTTTTCCCACTCATTTGCAGTTGTATTTATAAATTTTTTTTCATCACCAAATGTCAAGAAATTCATAAAATCAATAACTTCTCTAAAAAACCCCCTCTCTAAATCTATATTATTTGATAACTCTATTTTTATAGAATCTATTTTAATATCTTTTATATTTAAAATAACCCCATATTTATTTTCATATTTTTGTTGTATCTGTATAGTTGTAGTTTTTAGTTTCTCTTGAATATTATCTTTTCTATCTTTAGTAAATATATTTATATTTATATTATTTTCTAACTCTATATTTATCTCATATATTATTTTTTCAAACAGATTTTTACCTAATTTTTTATAGTGGTTACTAGAGCTATTATCTCTATTTGCTTTTTCAAAAGTTTTTTCATTTATCGCTTTTTGGGAAGCATATTTGTAGTTGGCTATTTGTTCAAACTTCTCATCTGTATATAGATTTGATATCCCTAGTATTGTTCTATATTCATCTTTTATTATAGATTGTAACTCTTTTTCAAGGTCTAATTTTATAGCCTCTTTATCTTTTTGAAATCTATCGATTTTATTTTCAGTAACTTTAATATCTTCATTTAGAGTATTTATATTATTATCAAAATTTCTATTTACATTTTCAAAAATCTCATCTATTTTTCTTATATTCTCTTCAAGAAATCTATTTGTAGCTTCAGCAGCAGAAAACTGA
>JAYELQ010000112.1:6555-12005 GCA_034717655.1 Campylobacterota bacterium | reverse complement strand
TATTAAATATTATTCGATACACTAACTAAACAATTTTTCATAATATTTGGTTTTGTAATTTTAATATTAAAATTTAAAATCTTTTTATATTTTTTTAAAACTATCTTTGATATATCTAAAATAGCCTCTTCTATTAGTTTATATTGTTTTTTATTCATAATATTTTTTACTAAAAATGAGATTTCACTATAATCTATAAACTCTTTTGAGTTTTTATTAAATTTATACTGAAAATTTATATCTATAATCACTTTTTGTTTCTTTACCCTTTCAAATGGTAAAATACCAATAATAGTCTTAAATGTTAAATCAGATATATTTACCTCAAGTTTCTTAAATATTTTTTTATTACTATGCAACTTTTTTCTCTTCACCTTTTATAACTCTTACTATGTTTGGGATATGTTTATAAAAAATAATAAATCCTATAATATACATAGGTGAATTTGAATCTACCCCTAAACCATTTTCTAACAGTATAGCAGATATAATAACTCCCAATAAACCTAAAAGTGATGATATAGAAGATATTTTTAAAACTTTTGCACAAAATCCCCAAATAGCTGCACCAATAATAGTAGGGATAGGTATAAGAACTAAAAATACCCCAAGTCCTGTAGCAACACCTTTTCCACCCTCACCATTAAGATATATACTATAACAATGTCCAACAACACTTAAAATAGCTATAGCCCATAATGTTTCCATAGGCATACCATATATTTTAGCAATAATAATAACCACAGCACCTTTTAAAGCATCTAATAAAATAGTAGCTATACCTAACTTTTTTGCTAGTTCGGGGTCATTTTGTTTTACTACTCTTAAAACATTTGTAGCACCAATACTTTTACTACCAGATTTTTGAATATCAACACCTGCAAACTTTTTAGCTAATAATAAACCAAACGGTATAGCCCCAACTAAATAAGCCAATAGATAAAATATAATATTTGGATTTGTAAAAAAGTCCATAAAATTCCTTTTTGATTAAAATTAACTATTATTTTATCTAATTATATTTAAACTAAAATCATATCAACCATATTAGAAACAGAATTTGGACTAATTAAATTTATAAGTTTTTGACTTTTCTCTTCTAGATTTATATCTAAGATATCTTCTATTTTATCTTTATCGTTTAAAAAAGCCAAATTATTATCAACTAAATATTTAGCATTAAAATATTGATGATTTGAAGCAGCATAAGGGTAAGGTATAAATAAAGTAGGTATCCCTATAGCTACAAGTTCCCAAAGGGTACTAGCACCACTTCTACTAACAGCAAAATCTGCTTTATCCATTTTTGAGATAATATCATCACTGAAATCAAATAAATCTACTTCTATTTTTAGTTTTTGATACTCATCTTTTACCCTTTGAAAATCATTTGAACCAGTTTGATGAATAATGTTAATATTTTTCTCTTTAAGTTTAGAAGCTACATTTAAAGCAAAATCATTTATCTCTTTAGCACCTTGACTCCCACCTAAAAATATAATTGTTTTTATCTCTTTTCTAACTCTTGAATGGTTAAAAAACTTTTTATTAATAGGATAATCTTTTACTTTTGAACTTTCAAGATAAGAGCTAAACACCTCTTTTGCCATTTTTGATGTTGTTTTATTTAATTTCCCCATTATTGAATTTTGTTCATGTATATAAAAATCTATCCCAGATGATATGGCAGCAAATGAAGCAGGAGCTGCTGAAAACCCTCCAACACTAATAACTTTTATAACATCATATTTTTTTATAATATTTATAGACTTTACAACTGCCTTTATAATTTTATATAGTGATTTTATTTTCCCAAAACTATTTTGATTTACAACACCATAAGTATCCATAAAAAAAGATTTATAAATATTTTCATCATTCTCAAACCATTTTTTATCTGCACCTTTTAAAGAACCAATAAATAAAACTCTATATCCTCTTTCATAAAATTCATCAATAAATGTTTTTGCAACACTTAAGTGACCCCCGGTACCACCACCTGTAATTAAAACTGTTTTCCCATTTTGCAATATTTTATACCTCTTTATTTTTCTTATGTTTCTTATTTTTTTTTGCTTTTTTATCTATTTTATATTTACTATAACTAAGTATTATTTTACTTTTATCAAAATCAACTTCTCTACTAATAGATAATACCATACCCATAGCTATAGATATACTTAATATTGAACTTCCCCCATAACTTAAAAAAGGTACAGCGATACCTTTCATAGGGATAATAGAAGTTATACCAAAAGAGTTAATAATAAAAGACATTATAATCATAATTGCTATACCTAAAGTAAAAAGATGATATCTTACATTTGATGTATGTTTACTGATTTCAAATATTCTAATAAGTATCAAAGATAGAATCCCTAGAACTCCTAAAAATCCCAATAATCCCATCTCTTCTGTTAGACCTGCTAAAACAAAATCAGTATGAACTTCAGCTAAAAAACCTAACTTTAAAGCACCTTCACCAAGTCCAACACCAAAAAAACCACCATTATACATAGCATTTAAAGAGTTATTTACTTGCTGACTTAAAGATACACTATCAACTCTTAAATAATTAGCTAAATCTGTAGATATAAAATCAATTACATATAAAACACTATCTTGATTCATAGCCCACCAATCTTTAATTCTATTCATTCTATGAGGTGCATATAAAATCAATGCTAAAGCCCCTGCAACTCCTAAAGAAAATAGAGATAAAAATAGTTTCCAACTTCTATTTGCAAATAGTAAAAGGATAAATAATACAGAAATCAATACCAAAGTTTGCCCAAAATCTTTTTGCTCTACAGCAATAAAATATAGTGCAAAAATAAAAACAACAGTATGTGGTATTAATATCTTAACCTCTTCTACAAATTTAACTTTTGGTAAATCTACTAATTTTCGTTGAAATGAAAAAGCTAATAAAAAAATAAAACCTATTTTAAAAAACTCTATGGGAGCAATAGAGAAACCGGGTAACCGTATCCATCTATTTGCCCCACCTGATTCTGTCATAGGAACTAAATTAAATGCCATTAAAATCATAAGCAAAAGAAATATCCCAAATAATGCCCAGCCTATTACTTCTACTATCTCATCTGGTTTTATTTGAGATATTATCCACATAATAATAATACCTACAATACCTGTACCTAATTGTCTAATAAAAAAATGAAATTGAGTATAATCAAAAAGGACAACAGTATAAATTGATAAAGAGTATGAGATTATGATACTACAAATAATTAAAGAGGCACTTAGATAAAAAAGTATATAGTCTGGTTTTTTATTGTCTGTTAAGGTATCTCTTTTTCGAGTTAAAAAGCTAGTTATTGGTATTTTAATATATTTTTGGATAAGATTCATTTTTAATTATAACAAAATAAAATTATTATGGACTAAAATGTATAAAAAAAATAAAAAAAATAAAAAAATTTTTTGGATAATATTAGGTATAGCAATTTTTCTCTTTTTATTAATAGGAAAAGTAAGCTACACAATGACTGTACAAAGAAAAGTCCCATCTCTAATAAGAGTAAATCAAAACTTAGCTGTTCGTGGAAATATATATAGTAGTGACAATTTTAAAATTGCTCGTTCAATTAAAATATTTCAAGCTTCTATAAATACAAAAAGTTTAGACCCTAAGAAAAAAGAGTTGTTTATAAAACTATTCTCTATATATAGCCATATTCCAGAAAATAAGATAAGAAAAAGGATAAATAATCAAAAAAGAAAAGGTTATTTAGTTTTATCACATAGAATTGACCAAAGGTCTGCAAAAGATATAAAAGAGCTAGCTGTAAAACTAAGAAGTTTAAGTGTTTTTAAAAGAGATGATACAAGAAATATATTATATGGTTTAGATATTCATGAAATTGGTGAACAAAGACAATACCCTTATAAAGATGCACTAACTCCTGTTATTGGTTTTATGAGAACCAATAACAATAGTGGTAAACAAAGAGTTAATGGTATTAAAGGTTTAGAAAAAGAGTTTAATGAAGAGCTTAATGATATGACAAATGGTATATTAAAAGGTGAAAGAGATATTAGAAACTATATTATTTTTAATAAAAATTCTGAAATAATACAAAGAGAAGATGGTAAAGATATACACCTTACCATACCACTTAGATTACAAAAGAATATTGAACTTATGTTAGATAGATATAAAAAGAAACTTGGTGCTTATGAGATTATAGCTTCTGTTATGGATAGTAGAACTGGTAAAGTTTTATCTTTAGCTAGTTCTAATAGATATGACCCAACAAGATTAAAGCCAACAGATATTCAACATACAAATGTAAATGCTATTGAGTATAATTTTGAACCAGGTTCTGTTATAAAACCAATATCTTTAGCATTAGCTATAGAGAAAAACAAAATAGATGATAATGAACTTTTATTTGCTTATAATAAAGGTAAAAAGAATAGTAAAGGGGAATATAGAAAAGGGAAAATTAAAGTTGGAAGATGGAGAATTGGAGATGACCATAACTTTAAAAAGAATTATATTAACCTTGAAGATATATTTATATATTCAAGCAATATAGGTACAGCTACTATAGCAAATAGACTAAGTGCTGAAGAGTTTTATTATGGTTTTAAAGATTTTGGTTTATCTATACCAACAGGGATAGATTTACCTTATGAAAAAAGAGGTCTTATACATAAAATTTATCAATATAGAGCTGGTGAAGATAAAGGTACACTAAATATATTTAAAACAACTGATTCTTATGGACAAGGTATGACATCAACATTTATACAAGTTTTAAAAGCTTACTCAACATTTAATAATAATGGTAAGATAGTAACTCCATATATTGTAAAGAAAAATAATTTAAAACCTCCAAAACAGATAATATCTCAAAGAACTGCTAATAAAATCAAAAAACTACTTATAAAAACAGTCCAACAAGGTACAGGTACAAAAGCAAAAATAGAGGGTCTTGAAGTTGGTGGTAAAACAGGTACTGCTAATATAGTTGAAAAAGGTAGATATCAAAGAAAATATATGAGTAGTTTTTTTGGCTTTGTTAATGATAAGCAAAATAGATACACAATAGGTATTACAGTAAACGACCCTATCTCAAGAGGTAAATATTGGTACTACTATTATGCTTCACATTCAGCTGTACCTGTTTTTAAAGAGGTTACAAAAATATTATTAAAACTTAATTATTTAAAACTTGATAAATAAAATAAGTTTTCAATCAGTTATTTAAGATAAAATAGATATCATACATAAAAAGGAAAAAGATGAAAAAGATAAAAGATTATACTATATTAGAAGAGTGCTTGGGTTATCAGTTTAAAAATAAAAATCTGATAATCGAAGCACTTACACATAAAAGTTATAAAAAAGTATTGAATAATGAGAGATTAGAATTTTTAGGTGATGCTGTACTAAACCTTATTGTTGGGGAGTTTTTATTTAA
>JAYELQ010000112.1:0-6455 GCA_034717655.1 Campylobacterota bacterium | reverse complement strand
TTAAAAATAAAAATCTGATAATCGAAGCACTTACACATAAAAGTTATAAAAAAGTATTGAATAATGAGAGATTAGAATTTTTAGGTGATGCTGTACTAAACCTTATTGTTGGGGAGTTTTTATTTAAAAAATTTCCAGATTCAGCTGAAGGAACTCTATCAAAACTACGCTCTAGCTTAGTAAATGAGAAGGCATTTACTAAACTTGCAAATGCATTAGGTTTAGGTGATTATATTTTTATGTCAGATGCTGAACAAAGAAATAATGGTAGAATAAAAGCTTCTATTTTAAGTGATGCTTTTGAGTCTGTAATGGGAGCTATATATTTAGAATCTGGAATAGATATATTAAAAGAGATTGTACTAAAACTATTAGAAGATAATTATAAAGAGATTAATGCTCAAGAGCTATTTTATGACTATAAAACAGCTCTTCAAGAGGTGACTCAAGCTAAGTTTGGAACTATCCCTGAATATAAATTAGAATCTACACAAGGTCCTGACCACGAAAAGGTATTTACTTTATCTTTATGGATAAATGATAAACAATATTCTATAGCAGATGGTAAGAGTAAAAAACTAGCACAACAAGCAAATGCAAAAATAGTTTTAGAACAATTAACAGGAAAAACTTATGAATAGTTTTGGAGAGAAGCTTAGATTTACAACATTTGGAGAATCTCACGGTGTTGCTCTTGGGTGTATATTAGATGGTGTTCCTGCTGGACTTAAAATAGATACTGATTTTATACAATCTCAAATGGATAAAAGAAAACCCGGTAAAAATGAATTTGAAACAAAAAGAAGTGAAGCAGATTTAATACAGATACAAAGTGGTGTATTTGAAGGGTTAAGTACAGGTACACCTATATCTATGGTTTTATACAACAAAGACCAAAAAAGTCGTGATTATGGAGATATAAAAGATATTTTTCGTCCAGCACACGCTGATTTTACATATTTTCATAAATATGGAATAAGAGACTATAGGGGTGGTGGAAGAAGTAGTGCTAGAGAAACAAGTGCTAGAGTTGCTGCTGGGTCTATTGCTTTGCTTATGTTAGAACAATTTAATATAAAAGTTCAAAGTGGTATATCTCAAATACACAATATAAAATCAAATAATTTAGATTTTGAATATGCTTTAAAAAGTGATATTTTTGCTCTTGATAAAGATATGGAACAAAAACAAAAAGATGCTATATTAGAAGCAAAAAATAATCGTAACTCTGTAGGTGGAGTTGTAACACTTAAAATATCAAATGTTCCTATTGGACTTGGGGAACCTATTTATAATAAACTTGATTCAAGATTAGCTGATGCTATGATGAGTATAAATGCAGTTAAAGCAGTAGAGATAGGTGATGGTTGTGATAGTGTAAAATATACAGGATATGAAAATAATGATGCTATTAGAGAAGATGGTTTTGTAACAAATCATAGTGGTGGTATATTAGGTGGAATTAGTAATGGGGAAGATATTATTATGAGAATATATTTTAAACCAACACCCTCTATTTTTAAAGAGCAACAAACAATAGATAAAAATAATAATGAAGTTAACTTTTCATTAAAAGGTAGGCACGACCCTTGTGTAGCACCTAGGGGTAGTGTAGTTGTTAATGCTATGGCTTCTTTAGTTATTGCAGATATGATGCTATTAAATATGGGTGCAAAGATGGAATATTTAGAAAAAATATATAAATAATAAGATAAATAATGATATTAACTCAAAATGAAATAAGAAATAATATATGTGGTTCTGATTATAATAGGGGAGTTAACTATTTTAATTTAGATAAAGTTAAAGAGTTTAATATCAAAGATATAAGTAAAATAGATGATAATAATTTCTATTTTACTATTGTATCTAAAGTTAGTGGTAATAATAGAAATATATATACACAAAATATAAATATATCTAAAAAAAATGATGATATCACTATAGATGGTAAATGTAGTTGCCCTGTAGGGGTGAATTGTAAACATATAGTAGCTGTTTGTTTAGAATACTCTAGTAAATCAAAAAAACTTTCAAAAGAGTTAGAGGACTCTTCTAATACAATCATAAATAGTTGGATTCAAGAATTAGAAGATATAAAACAACATAAAATAATAGAAAATAATGATGAAGAGGAGTTTTTTATAACTTATAGATTATTTGATTCCCAATCAAAAGACCAATTATCATTTTATAAAACAAGATACCTAAAAAATGATTCTATAAATAAAGGTACTTTACTAAACCCTTATAGATTTACACACAACTATTATAATGAATATAAAGATAATAAAGATGAAGAGATATCAGAGCTTTCATCTAGTTTATATAAAGAGTTTTTTAATCATAATATACAAAAAAATATGAAATTTAGTGGTAAACTTGGTTATATGATAGTAAAAGCTTTAATAGATACAAATAGATTATTTTTTCAATCTTCAAAAATACCATTAAGCTTTTTAGATGAATTATTTAAACTAGAGATAGATATATCTTTAATAAATAATAGTTACAACTTAGAGTTAAATATAGAAAAGTCAAATTTTAAAATTATAAATACATCTCCACCTTTTATTATAGATATAAATGAAAATAAAATAAGACCACTTAATTTAGATAATAATTTATATGATATGTTAAATAAGGCTCCCCATATACCAAAAGATAAAATATTAACAGTTTGTAATAAAATAAATAGTATAAATAAAAATATAGAGATAAAAATTCCACCATCTATTAATATAGAAAAAATAAAACAAAAACCGATACCACATATAACTTTAAATTCTAAAAAATATATGGAGATATCTTTTGAATATAATAACCATATAACTAACTATAACCCTTTAGAAAATATAGAGATAATCTATCAAGATGATAAAATAGTTCAAATATATAAAGATACTCTTTATGAAAATAAAATTATAGATAAAATAAAAGATATTGAATTTTCTACAAAATATATAAAAGATAAATTATACTTTATATTTGAAAATAAAACAAAACAAGAAGAGATATTAATATGGAAAGATTTTATTACAAATAAGATAGAAGAGTTAAAAAAAGATGGTTTTATTATTGTAGATACAGATGCTCTTGATGTAAAATTTTATAATAATTCTAATATTATTATAAATAATAGTAAAACAAATAATTGGTTTAACCTATCTTTTGATTTAGAATTTGATGGTAGAACACAACCTATAGCACCATTAGTAATTGGAATACTAGAGGAGTTTAACTCTTTTATTGATATGCCAAAAATGATAAATCTTGAAGTAGAAACAAACCATTATATAGAGATAGAAACAAAAGTTATAAAGCCTATTATAGAAACTATATTTGCACTTTTAGATAAAAAACAAAAAGATAATAGTATCAAAATATCAAATTTTGATTCACATCTATTATCTAGTTTTAATGATAATATTATTTGGAAAGGTGATAAAGAGATATTAGAGCTTTCTAAAAGGATAAAGAATTTCAAAGGTATATCTAAAGTCAAACCACCAAAAGCTCTAACTACAAAACTTAGAAAATATCAACAAAATGGTTTAAATTGGTTAAATTTTTTATATGAATTTAAATTTGGTGGTATATTAGCAGATGATATGGGACTTGGAAAAACGATACAAACTCTAACTCACCTTTCAAGACTAAAAGAGAATAATAGATTAAAATTTCCATCTTTAATAATTATGCCAACATCACTTATTGCAAATTGGAAAAATGAGATATCAAAATTTACCCCAAATCTTTCTGTATTATCTTTATATGGCTCAAATAGACAAGAAGATTTTCAAAATATAGATAAATATGATATTATTTTAACAACTTATCCTTTAATAAGTAGAGATAAAGATATGTTTAAAAATATATTATTTGAATATATTATTTTAGATGAAGCACAAAAAATAAAAAATCCAAAAACAAAAATGACAATTAGTATAAAAGAGCTTAATTCAAATCATAAATTAGCATTAAGTGGTACACCTATAGAAAATAATTTAGGTGAGTTATGGAGTTTATTTAGTTTTTTAATGCCAGGTTTTTTAGATACACTAACTTTTTTCAAAAAAAACTTTCAAACACCTATAGAGAAAGAGAATGATATAAAAAAACAAGAGTTATTAAATAAAAAAATCAAACCTTTTATGATAAGAAGAACAAAAGAGAAAGTTATAAATGAACTACCAAAAAAAACAGAAATAGTAAAATATACACAATTTGAATCAAAACAATCAAGTTTATATGAATCAATTCGAGTTACAATGGAGAAAAAAGTTCGTGATACGATAAAAGATAAAGGGTTATCATCTTCACATATAACTATACTTGATGCATTATTAAAACTTCGTCAAGTTTGTTGTGACCCTAGTTTATTAAAAATAGATGGAATTAATAAGCCAAAAGAGTCTGCAAAACTACAACTATTTTTAGACCTATTATCAGAACTACTCCAAGAGAAAAGAAAAATACTTGTATTTTCTCAATTTACATCTATGCTTAATATTATAGAGAAAGAGTTAATAAAACAAAATATAAAATATAATAAACTAACAGGTTCTACAACAAAAAGAGAAGATGTTATAGAATCATTTAGAAAAGGGGATTCTAATATATTTCTTATATCTTTAAAAGCTGGTGGAGTTGGTCTTAATCTTATTGAAGCAGATACAGTTATACACTATGACCCTTGGTGGAACCCTGCTGTTGAAAATCAAGCAACAGATAGAATATATAGAATAGGTCAAACAAAAGCTGTATTTGTTTATAAATTAATAGTTAAAAACAGTATTGAAGAGAAGATACTAGAGTTACAACAAAAAAAACAAAATATACAAGATAGTTTATATCAAAAAGATGGACAAAAAGATACAGTTACTTTTAACAATGAAGAGCTTTTAGAACTATTAAAATAGTTATCTGGACAAATTGGGCAAGTTTTTAACTAAACTTCCCCAAAATAAAATATAATAAAATTAGTTACTATTTAATTAATTTTATTATCTCATCTCCTGCTATATTTCTTATTTTTAATCTTTTAGGTTTAGTATTAGAGTTTATTTTACCATCCCAAAAGTTTTTTGTTTTTGTACCATCTATTGAGACAAAACCATTTTTATCTATTTTAACTTCACTATCACTTTGCCATACACCACTATCATTGGTACAGTCTAAACTTATATATTCTATAAGTTCAAGTCCATCTTCACTTATGCAGATATGATTTCCTTTTGTTTTTAGAGCTTGCTTTGAGTTGTATTCATCTATCTTTTGTTTTAGTCTATCACTATAAAAAGAGTTTATCTCTACTTCAAAAAGTATCTCATCTTCATTTAAACTATATTCAACTATATCATCAACCACTACAAAGTCTAAAACTTGTTTTAAATCTTTTAGTTCAAATTCTATAAGTGTTTCGTTGTGTTCTTTTATAAACTTTTTTATCTCATCAAGATTTATTATATCTACAAAATAAACTATCACTTTTTTTACATCAGCCTCAAAAGTATCAAAGTTGTGTATCTCTTTGTTTATTATCTCATTGATAGCTACTATATCAAGTACTTTTTTTGTACTATCTCTTAAATCAGGGATATAAACAGGTATAGTTCCATATTTGGTATTTACTACTGTACCAAACCAAAATGAGTTTATCCCTTGAGGTTTTTTAGTGTTTAGTCCATCTATCATGGTGCTTAGTTTATCCATAGTTTGGATAGGATTTCTAAATAGATTTAATCCATCTTGAACTTCAAGTAGTTTAAACTCTGCTGTTGCTTCAACAAGTCTATCTCTTATAGTTTGAATAGAGTTTATCCCTATATCACAATGGATAAACTTACGGCCTAAGTCATTGGCTACTTTTGAAGTTACACCACTTCCACCAAAGAAATCAGCCACTACCATATTATCTTTAGATGCAATTTCTATTAATAACTCTAATAATCCTTCAGGTTTTTGTGTTGAATAATCAACTCGTTCTTTTGAAACATTTAATACAGGTCTACAACTGTATGATTTTATAGTTCCATCATCCATAACACGATTAATTACTCCAGATAATGTATCTGTTAATATTGTATCGACATAAAATCTTCCATTTTCATCTGTCATTGTTCCCATAAATTCTTTTTCTAAGTATTGTCTTTCTTTAATGGTATTAATTTCAAAATCATTTGAATTATTAGTATAAAAATAAATTGAATCATGTTTTCTGGCAATTGAAGCTTTTTTAGATGCTCCTCCACTTCTGTATGCCCATATAATTTCATTAACAAAATTCTCTTCCCCAAATACTTCATCCATAAGTATCTTTACATAGTGTCCTATATGCCAGTCAAGATGTACATATATACTAGCAGTTTCACTCATCACCTCTTTTATAGCCATAAGGTTTTCATACATCCAGTTGAGATAGTCCTCTTTACTCCAAATATCCCCATACATCT
>JAYELQ010000111.1:0-2405 GCA_034717655.1 Campylobacterota bacterium | reverse complement strand
TCTCATTTTGATTTTTTGATTCCCAATATGTTCCTATATTTGAATAGTTATTTGATAGCTTTAATTTCTCTATGATAAATCTTTCAAGCATCTTACCACTATATGTAGAGAAGTCTCTTTTTATGATATTTTTTACATACTCATAGTTTTCTATCTCTATGGCACTTTTATTTTTATATATAAATCTAAACCAAAAGTTAAAAAAGTTATCTATGATCTCATACTTGACACTTCTACTTCCCTCTTTTGCAAACATTGGTTTTATTTTTTTAATAATTGAGTATTCATTTTCAAGTCTATCTAGATATCCGCCTATATTCTTTTCTAGTATTGATTCTATCTCTGTTCTTGAAGTTTTTGAAGATGCTATAAGAGAAAGTATTGAAAAGTATGTGGTAAAGTGTTTGCCAAACTCTTCAATCAGTATATTTTTTCCCTCTTCTAAAAATAAAGAGTTCTCTTCAAGTATCACATCAAGTTGTTTTTTAAAAGTAAATGCTTGTTTATCTACAAGTATCTCTACATATTTTGCAACTCCACCAGTTAATGTATAAAATGATAGTAGATCCTCTTTTGAATAATTAGGATAATTGTCTTGCAATATCTCTTGAAGTGTATCTACATTGAATGCTTTTAGATGTATTTTATTGTTTGCTCGTCCAAATAGTGGCTCTTTTTTATCTTCAAATATTTTCTTCATCAAAGAGTATATTGAACCACTAAGGACTAGATTCATTTTTGTGGTATCTTTATTCTCATCCCATATATTTTGCATATCTGAGTATATACTATCATTTATATGTAAGAACTCTTGAAACTCATCAATTACTAGTGTGAAGTGTAAAGTTTGTGATAAGACCATAATATACTCAAAAAGTTTTGCAAAACTCGTAAACTCACCTAGTATTTTTATATTAAGTGTATTTGAAACTATAGATATAAACTCTTCACAAAGTAAAGGTTCACTTTTTTTAGATACAAAAAGATATAATTTCTCTTTATAAGCATGTTTAATTAAACTAGTCTTGCCTATTCTTCTTCTACCTACTATTATAGTCATCTTTGATGAAGTCTTAGATAAATCTTCTATCTCTTTTAAATTTTTTAGTTCTTTTTCTCTATTATAAAATTTCATTCTATTGCCTTTATAGTAAAACTTATTACTGTAACTTATTTTACTATAAATTAGCTTTAGAAACATTATCTATTATAATGTCTCAATTTATCAAGACAACTATTTATAAAATCCTTATTAGTAATTTGTAGAATAACCTTTTACATTAAGAAATTCATCTGGTTCCACTAATGTATTACTTGGGAAGCTTTGTTCAAGAAAATAATTAGCCCCACCCCCTGCTATAATAACACTACTACAATCTTTTAGAATTGGCCCAAATTTTGCTTTTAAGTCAGATTTTACTTTTGTAGTATATTCTACAACAAGTTCCTTAATTACCTCTTCTAATTCAAGTCTATCTCCCTCGATTTCTATATATTTATTTTGAAGAGCTTCATTAGTTTGAGATTCTGTTAATTCCATTTCGAAAGTAAAATTTAGTTTTCTTTGTAATTTTGATACAATAAAAACAATACCATCTTTTGTACTATCTGTTTCTAATAACTCACCATCATCATCAAATAAAAGAAAATCATTAGTATGATACCCTATATCAAAAATAGCTATATTTCCTTTTAATTCAAGTCCAGTTTTTAAATAATTATAGATACCCTGCCCTTGTATAAAACAATTTATTACATTAAATTTAAATTCAATAGAATTTACACTAAAACTCTTTAACTCTTCTACTATATCTTTAAAATGGTCTATATAGTAAAAGCTAAATCCAATATTTAAATTAATATCATTTACATCTTTTATACTAAATTCTTGTAATACTTTATAAACTATTAATGGTGAATATTCTTTAAAAAATGCAAAGTCTCTACTTATAATAGTTTTTGCACCAACTTTACCAACAATATAATTTTTATCCTTATAATTATAAGATTTAGTTTTTAAAGTAAAACCATTAATTACATCTATTTTTCTAATAGATGTAGGAAATTTTTTTACCTCTTCTTTAAATTCAGCCTTAACATAACTAGCACCAATATCAATTCTTAATTCTTCATTATTCATACCCAGTTATCCTCTTTAGTTTCTGTTATAATAGGCTTTGATAAAGTTCTCCTATTATTCTGATTATTTTCAACAATATTTTTAGATTCTCTTTTATTTAAATCATTTAATATTAAATGATGTATATATGCCTGTTTACTAGAAAACTCTTTTAATTTTCCACAAAATTTAGATATTTTTTCAAAATTTTCAATACTTACTTTAACAGATAGATTTTTTTCCATAAAACATTCTCCTTACAATTTAATTATATTATAGTTATTTT
>JAYELQ010000110.1:0-2408 GCA_034717655.1 Campylobacterota bacterium | reverse complement strand
AGGTGGTATAATTACACCTATTGGAACACCCCCAAACCTAATACTAATGGGATTTTTAGAAGATAATAATATAGAACCATTATCATTTTTTACTTGGATGTTAAAAACTATTCCACTAGCTACTATTATGTTAATAGTTGTTTCATTTATATTATCTATAGGTACTAGTGATATAAAAATAGATAAAGAGTTAGATAAGATTGATAAATTAACAACAGAACAAAGCAGATTAAAAAATATTTTACTTTTTTTAGTATTTGTATTATTTGCAAACTCGTTTATAAAAGCAAGTGATGCTATTATTTTATTAAGTTTTGGACTATCTATGTTTTTACCAAAGTTTGGATTTTTACAGTGGGAAGACACAAAAAAAATACCTTATGAGATAACTATGTTATTTGGAGCTGGTTTCTCTATAGCAGCTGCTTTTAGTGGAACTGGTCTTGCTATGTCTATATCTGAGATGTTATTAACACTAACTCAATTATCACCTATTTTACTTATTTTAATAGTTGCTTCAATGGTTACATTTACAACAGAAGTTACAAGTAATACAGCTTTAATATCTATAGCTTTACCTATTATATATTCTCTAGGTATAAGTTCAAATATAGATACAAATCTTATTTTGATGGTTGCTACTATTTGTGCTAGTTATGCATTTATGCTCCCTATTGCAACTCCACCTAATGCTATAGCTATGAGTAGTAAAGTATTAACTATAAAAGATATGGCTTCTTTTGGTATATTCTTTAATATCATAGCTATTGTTCTTACTTCAACTATAGCTATGCTTATTTGGTAAAAGGATTAAAACAATGAAAGCTTTACTTTTATCTGCAGGACTAGGTACAAGATTAAGACCTGTTACTAACTCTATTCCAAAATGTTTAGTTCCTATAGATGGGAAACCTTTACTTCAATATTGGCTTGAAAATCTTACAAAAGTTGGAGTAGATGAATTTTTAATAAATATATCATACTTGCATAAACAAGTTGAAGAGTTTGTAAATAGTTCAGGGTTTAAAGATAAAATTACACTTGTTTATGAAGATGAACTTTTAAATACAGGTGGAACAGTTTTAGAAAATAAAGAGTTTTTTAATAATGAACCATTTATGTTAATACATGCTGATAATTTATCTTTTTGTGATTTTAATTCATTTATAGATACTCATAAAAATAGACCCAAAGATTGTGATATAACTATGATGTTATTTCAAAGTGACAACCCTAGAAGTTGTGGTATAGTAGAACTTGATGAAAATAATATAGTTCAAAAATTTTATGAAAAGATTTCAAATCCACCATCAAACTTAGCAAATGGAGCTGTATATATTTGTGAACCATCTATTATATCTTTTATGGAAACACTAAATAAAAAAGATATTGATTTTAGTATAGAAGTTTTACCTAATTTTATGGGTAAAATAAATACATACCTAAACGGTACATACCATAGAGATATAGGAAACCTAGAAAGCTATGGTATGGCTCAAATAGAGATGTTTAATTTTAAGCCATAGGTGATTTTATAATATCACCTATCATTTCAGATAATTCAGGACTATTTAACTTAACTCTATATTCTACATTTAAACCTTGAGTTTTCAACTCTTCAAAAAATGCTTTAGCACTTGCAATTTTTAATCTTTCACTATTTCCTATATCATTAAAATTATCATATCCTTTAGTTTCAACTATAAAATATAACTCTTTTTTATCATCATCTTCTATCACATATCCAAAATCAGGATTATAACTTTTACCGTGAGCTGTAGGGATATTTACTTTAGGTAATTTTGCAAATACAGTTATTTTTTTATTAATAGATTCATCTATTGTTAATCTCTCTATTTGACTATCAACTTCCATAAATTTTTCATCATATATTATCTTTTCTTGAATAGATTTTTTAGTTATATTATATTTATCTTTACCTAAACTTCCAATACTGATAAAATCTTTAACTATACCATCTTTAGTTAATGATGTATTTTTAACTTCTACTTCTCTAATCTCATAAGATATTTTATTTATTATAATATCATAAATAGCACTTATAAGTTCATCTTCTATTATTTTTAATGCTAAATTCTCATTTCTAGAGATTTGTTCAAATTTACTTTTTTCAATTTTACTTAAAATGGTTGCAATAGTTTGCATACTTAATTTTGTATTATTAGAAAGTGTTTTTATAAACTCATAAATAGTAAATATAGTATTATTTTTTATAGTTACTGTATCTTCTAAACTATCGTATCTATTTATATTTTCTATATGGGTATCTCTTTTTATAATTATATTTTGTCCACTTATTTCAAAATTTGTATCTATTTTTTCTACTGCTTTTTTAATTAACTCTTTACTATTAATATCATATTTTACAATAGCATCATAATTTAAAC
>JAYELQ010000109.1:8206-12033 GCA_034717655.1 Campylobacterota bacterium | reverse complement strand
GTAATTACAGATAAAACTCCTAAACCAGAGTTTGATTAATAAAATTATGAAACTATTAAAATTTTTAATAGTTTCACTTTTTATTGGATTGTTTGTAGGTTGTACATCAACAATTTCAAATATATCTAATAAAAGTGAAACAAATCAGTTTGAGAATTTAACTTCAAAACAAGTTGAAGAGAAAATAAATTGGAGATATTGTGAAGAATCTTATTAATTAAGATTCTTTATATATTATTTAACCTATAGTAACATCTTTGTTTCTTTTTTTGAAATACTCTTTATCTACTCTACAAAGTAGACAAGCACCTGGAACTTTTTTACCTTTGTGAATATGACCACATACCCACTCCTCTTCAACATCTGATTCAAAGAAACCTTCAGACTCTAATGCTTCAAGTAGCTCTCTATACTCTTTTTCGTGTTCAACTTCAACTTTTCCAATAGCTTTAAACATTCTAGCAATCTCTTTTAAATCTTCCTCTTTTGCTATAGCTTCAAACTCTGGATACATAATTTCGTGTTCATATTGTTCACCATCTGCTGCATATACAAGGTTTTTAGCTGTTTTGTCCATCTCAAAGTCATTTACTAATTTATTATATGCTTTAAATTCTGCCATAGCATGGTATTTTTCATTATCTGCTGCTTCTTGTAAAAACCTAGCAATTCTATGATACCCCTCTTCAAAAGCAACATCTGCAAAAAATTCATATTTATTTCTAGCTTGAGATTCACCTGCAAATGCTTTCATTAAATTAACTGCTGTTAAATTTTCTGTAATACACTCCATAGCAATACCACCACAACAAGTAAGTTTTCCACCACCTATTCTTTGAACCTCTACTTCATTTCCACATTTTGGACATCTATAAGTTTCGTATTTTTTCATAATTTTCCTTTTTTAAATAATAATTTTTTTCTATTAAAACTTTATTGAAAATAAATTTACTATATTAAAAGATAATAATTATCTTTTAATAATAAAACTAACAAAAAGTTACACTATAATACAAATTATGAATAATTTTACAAATATACTAAGAGAACACAACTTAAAGGCAACTCCACAAAGATTGGCTATGTTAGAGTTTATATCAATTTATGGTCATATAAATGTAGATAGATTATATGAAAATATTAAAAACAGATTTAGCTCTATATCTTTAGCTACAATATATAAAAATATAAACTCTATGATAGATAATAAGCTTTTATTTGAAGTTAAATTACCAAATAAAAAATCAGTTTATGAGATAACTAAAAATAAACACTCCCATCTATTATGTGAAAATTGTGGAGATATTATAGATATAGAAGTTAATATAGATGATAAAATTCAAGAGATTATTAAAAATAATAATTTTAATATAAAACAATCTGATTTGGTATTTTCAGGTATCTGTAAAGATTGTAAAAAATAATTTTAGAAGGGAAGATTTATGTTTGAGAAAATAAAGTTTGTTTTTTGGATAAGTTTAATATTATATTTGATACTAGTTTTTACTCAACCTGTTATTGCAGTATATTTAAAATATATAGCTATTCCAGTTATTGTAGTAAGTGGTGTGATATATTGGTTTACTTATTGGAAAGATAAAAAACAACAAAACAACTAAAACTAAGGATAAATTTGAGCGATATTATACTCACTACACTAAATGGAAGATATATGCACTCAAGTATAGCTCTTAGATATTTATATGCAAATCTAAAAGAGCTTCAAAGCAAAACAATAATAAAAGAGTATGTGATAAATGAAAAGATGCAAGATATAGCTGAAAAGATTTTATCATTTTCTCCAAAAATAGTTGGTATAGGGGTATATATATGGAATGCTATAGATGTATCTGAGTTAATTCAAATTATAAAAAAAGTAAGTCCAAATACTATTATAGTATTAGGTGGTCCTGAAGTTAGCTATACCCCTTTTAGAGTAGATATAGATATAGCTGATTATATTATACAAGGTGAGGGGGAGGTTCAATTTTATGAGCTTTGTAATGATATACTTCAAAATAAAGAGATAAAGCAAAAGATATTTTATCCGAAAGTTTTAGATTTAAAAGATATAAAACTACCTTATAAGTACTATAATGAAAATGATATAGAAAATAGATATATTTATGTAGAGGCCTCAAGAGGTTGCCCTTATAGTTGTGAGTTTTGTTTATCTTCTATAGATAAAAAAGTGCGAAATTTTAATATAGATGATATTTTAGATGAGTTTGAGATACTTTGGGATAAAGGGGTGCGAAACTATAAGTTTATAGATAGAACATTTAATCTAAATATACAAATAGCTACAAAACTTATTGATTTCTTTTTAGAAAAAGATGAGCCATACACTACACATTTTGAAGTTATACCAGATAACTTTCCAAAAGCATTAAAGGAGAAGATAAAACTTTTTCCACCTATGTCGTTACAATTAGAAATAGGTATCCAAACACTTAAAAAAGATATAGCTTTAAATATAAAACGAAATCTAAATATACCAAAAATCAAAGAAAATCTAGCTTTTTTAGAAAATGAAACTAATGCACATATCCATCTTGACCTTATTATAGGACTCCCCGGTGAGAGTGTAAACTCTTTTGGTGAAAATCTTGATTATTTATGTAGCCTTAGTAAAAGTGAAGTACAAGTTGGTGTATTAAAAAAACTATCAGGTACTACTTTAAATAGACACGATGAGATTTTTGGTATGGTATATAGTGATATCCCACCTTATGATATATTATCAAATGATTTAATACCATTTGCAAAAATGCAAGAGATGAAAAGGTTTGCTAGGTTTTGGGATTTGGTTTATAATAGTGGTAACTTCACAAAAACATTTAATTTTTTAGTAAAAGATAAAAGTGTTTATAAAACTTTTTTAGATTTTTCTATTTGGTTATATAATCAAACCCATTCAACTTGGCAGATATCATTAGATAGACTTTCAAAATTTTTATTTGATTATATAGTAGATATCCAAAAAAATGATAGAAAAATAGTAGCAGATATAATAATAGAAGATATATTAAAAGTTGGTGGTAGAAAATTACCATCATTTTTAAGAGAGTTTACAGATATAAATATAAAGTCAACACATACAAAAACAAATAATAAAAATAAACGACAACAAAAAAGGGTAAACTAGTGTGTTTAATTATTAGTGGAGTGTTTTTATATTTATCATATATTTTTTATATAGATGGTGATTTTATCAATAGTATTATAAATGGTTCTATAGCTATATTTTTTGTAGGACTACTTATAAAAAATATAATAAGAACTAAAAAAGAGAAAAAGTAAAGGTACAGGATTGGGTCTTCATATGACATATAATTTAATTACAGAGAGTATGAAAGGGAGTATTGAGGCTATTAATAAAAATTATACTTTTAATAATAAAGAGTATAAAGGTGTAGAGTTTACTATCACTATCCCTTTAGATATAAATAGTTAATATAAAGGAATACTTTTTGCATAATAGTTAATAAAGAATATTGGATACTATTATGAATAATTTAAAAGAAAAGTTAATAAGTGGAGAATTAGTTCCATTTTTAGGGATGGGTGTATTTTATAATACAAAATCAACAAAAGGTGAACAGCTTCCATTTGATAGTGATAGTATGATACTAGCTTTAAATAATGGTAGAGCTATGAGTGATAGACTTATGTATGAGTATTCACGAGCTGCTATGAGTTTAGAGCAAAGGAAAGGTCGTGAATATATTATTCAAATGACCAATCATATATATAGTTCAAAAGAATATGAGTTACCTTCTGTTTATAAGAACTTAAAAGAGATAAAACCAAAATACTTAATCGAT
>JAYELQ010000109.1:0-8106 GCA_034717655.1 Campylobacterota bacterium | reverse complement strand
GTATGGATTTTATTATTAGTGATGCTGATTTTGTTGATTGGCTTACTGAAGCTATGGGTGGATATGCTTTACCTCCGTTTTTAAAAGATTATAAAAAAGATAAATCATATCTATTTTTAGGTGTTGATTTTAATAGAGATACTTTTAGAATGGTAGCAAATGAGATAACATTAGGTCTTAAAACAGGATATGTTGTAGCTTCTAAAGATGAGTATTCTAAAAAAGAAAATAAATTCTTAAAAACACATAATTTAGAACTTATACAAAAAGATACAGATGAGTTTATAAAGGGTCTGTAATGGATAATAACTTAATATGTGATTTTTGTGGAAAAAAAGTAGATGAGGTAGAAAAAATATTTAGTGCTGAAGATGCTCATATATGTAATGAGTGTATAGAAACTTGCTCTATGGTTTTACATAAATCAGAACTAAAAAAAGCAAAAAATGAATTTCAAAAAGGTTTATCTGTACCTACTAAAATAAAAGAGCATTTAGATAATTATGTAATTGGTCAAAGTGATGCAAAAAAAGTTCTAGCTGTAGCACTTTATTCACACTATAAAAGGATAGATAAACCAGTATTTAAAAATGTAGAGATAGAAAAATCAAATATTATGCTTATAGGTCCAACAGGAAGTGGTAAAACACTTTTAGCAAAATCTTTAGCAAAGATTATGGATGTACCATTTGCCGTTGCTGATGCTACTGCTTTAACAGAAGCTGGATATGTGGGGGAAGATGTAGAGTCTATACTTTCAAGACTGTTAGCATCTGCTGATTTTGATGTACAGAGAGCTCAAAAAGGTATTATATATATAGATGAGATAGATAAAGTTGCTAATAAATCTGAAAGTGCTACAAGTGGAAGAGATGTAAGTGGTGAAGGTGTGCAACAAGGACTTCTTAAAATACTTGAAGGTGGAGAGGTTTATGTACCTGTAAAAGGTAGTAGAAAAAGTGCAGGTGCTGATACAATTCTTTTTGATACTACTCATGTATTATTTATATGTGGTGGGGCTTTTGTTGGTTTAGTTGGTGATGATGAGAAAGCTAAAAAATTTAAAGAAAAAAAAGTTGGATTTTTAAAAGATGAAAATAGTAAAAAAGATGAAAAAGAGGTAGAATCAAAAGATTTAATATCTTTTGGACTAATACCTGAATTTATAGGTCGTATCCCTGTAATAGCAACTTTAAATCCACTTACAACAGAAGATTTAATAAGAGTTTTAAAAGAGCCTAAAAATGCTATTATAAAACAGTATCAAGCTTTATTTGAACTTGATGGTATCGATTTAGAGTTTAGTGAAGATGCTCTTGAGATTATAGCTACTATTGCTCAAGATAAGGGTGTGGGGGCTAGAGGGTTAAGGGGTATTATAGAAAAAGCTATGCTCCCTTTACAATATGAACTTCCTGCAAGAGATGATGTAGAAAAGTGCATAATATCAAAAGATTTTATAGAAAATAAAGAGGATGCAACTCTTATCTATGCAAAAAAAGAGGCAAACTAATGGATGATATGTCAGTAGTTTATGAATGGGCAAAAACAAATCCTATAAATGAAGAGCAAGTTCAATATGCAACTATATTAGCTCTTAAAATACTTGATGATTCTTGTAAAATGGATATGGATAATTATAATCTATTTATGGCTGTTTATGATGGTATAAATGATAAAGTTCCAACTCCATTAGATAAAAAAGTTCATAAAATAGTTGAACTCTCAAGATGTGATGACCCTATTATTCCAAAACAAGAATATAAAGAGGTTATCCATAATTTAAGAGTTGCTATGATGAAAGATATGGATAAATCAAAAATGAAATCATATAAAAAAACTATATGGGATATTTTAGAGTAGTTGTTAATCAAACAATCCCTTTATAAAGGGATTATTATATTTTTTTACTTCACAGCTTTTTGTGACCAATAGTTTCTAATTTTATTAGTTAAACTATCAGGAAGAGGAACAAAACCTAAGCTTTTAGCTATATCTTGACCATCTGTGTATGCCCAATCATAAAACTTTGTTACTTTTTTATTCATATCAGGTGTTTCAGATGGAAGAAGTATAAAAGTTGATGCTATGATAGGGTATGCACCTTTTCCACTTGGGTCTGCAACCATTGCATAAAAATCTCTTTTTGGGTTTAAACTAGCTTTTCCTGCTGCTTCTTGAAAAGATTTTAAATTTGGTTTTATAAAATATCCCTCTTTATTTTGAACATTTGCCATCTCAATATTATTTGATTTTGCATCTGCATAATCAATATAACCTATAGAGTATGGTGTTTGTTTTATAAGTGCTGCAACTCCTGAGTTTGCTTTTCCACCTATATGATGGTCACCTGGCCAAGTAAGTGATTTTTTAGCACCAAAATTTGTCTTCCAATAACTATTTGATTTACTTAAATAATATGTAAAGTTATAAGTAGTTCCACTTCCATCTGCTCTATGTACAAATGTCATTTTTTTATGTGGTAATTTTACATTTGGATTTGCAATAGCTATAAGTTCATTATCCCAATATTTAATATTTCCTAATGCAATTTCAGCTATTGCTGCTCTTGTAAGATTTAAGTTTGTTATATTTGGTATATTATAAGCCATAGTGATAGCGCCAACAACTGCTGGGAATTGATAAAGTTTATTTTTCTTTAGAGTTTTAGGAGATAATGGTTTATCAGTCCCTGCAAAATCAACTACTCTAGCTTTTGCATCTTTGATACCCTTAGATGAACCTTTTTTTATATAATCAATTTTAATACCTGTTTGTTTATTATACTCTTTTATCCATTTTTGATAAACTGTATAAGGGAAAGAAGCTCCACTCCCTTTTATAATCTCTGCATTTACAGCTGTAACTGCGATTGTACTTGCTAATGCTATTGTAGCTAACTTTTTCATTTTAGGTTTTCCTTTTGTTTTTATAACAATATTTTAAATTATAAAAGTTACAAATAGGTTACACAGAAATAATTTTTAATAAAAAGTAAATAATTTTTATTTTACTATAATTTTTTATATATTAAGTTAATATAGGGTATAATCAACGAAAAATTTTAATATGGAGTTCATTAATAATGGAATTTAAAACAACAAAAATAGACGAAGCAAATGCAACAATAAATGCAACAATAAAAGCAGAAACAATCGAAGCTAATTTAACTAAATTAGCTAAAGAAGCTTCTAAAACTATGGATATCCAAGGTTTTAGAAAAGGTAAAGTTCCTGTAGCTGTAGTAAAAAGTAGATATGCAGATAAATTAACTCAAGATGCAGAGGGTGAAGCTATAAGAGATGTTTTATCTAAATCTTTAGAAGAATTAGAGATTGATAATGCTGATATTATAGGTGAACCAGCTATTACAAAATTTGATAAAGCTGAAAATGGTGATGTTGAAGTTGAGATAAAACTTGCTTGTAAACCATCTATTGAATTAGGAGATTATAAATCATTTCTTCCTGAAATAGAAGATAAAGAGGTTACAGAAGAAGAGGTAAATGAAAGAATTACAACAATAGCATCTCAAAGTGCAACTTTTGCAAAAGTTGAAGATGATAGAGCTGTAGAAAATGGTGATTTTACTCTTATTGATTTTGAAGGTTTCAAAGATGGTGTAGCTTTTGATGGTGGAAAAGCTCAAAAACACTCTTTGGAGATAGGAAGTAACTCTTTTATTCCAGGTTTTGAAGAGCAAGTTATTGGTATGAAAGCTGATGAAGATAAAGATATCACTTTAACATTCCCTGAAAACTACCAAGCTAAAGATTTAGCTGGTGCTGAAGTTGTATTCAAAGTAAAATTACACGAAATTCAAGAAAAAGTAGCTCCTACAGTTAATGATGAGTTAGCTAAAAAGATTTTAGGTAAAAAAGAGGATGAAGAAGCTACAGTTGAAGAGCTAAAAGAGAAAGTTTCTGAACAAATAAAAATGGAAAAAATGGGAACTTACTATAATGAGGATTTAAAACCTGCATATTTAGAAATTTTAGTTGAAAACATAGAATTCGCTATCCCTACATCTGTTTTAGACCAAGAGATAAATCAAGTTTTAAATAACAAAGTAAGAGAGATGAGCGAAGATGACATTAATGAATTAAAAGAGAATCAAGCTAAAATAGAAGAGATGAGAGTTGAAGCTACTCCTGAAGCTACACAAAGTGTAAAAGCTACATTTATTGTTGATGCATTAGCAAAAATTGAAAAAGTAGAAGTATCTGACCAAGAAGTTACACAAACATTATACTATGAAGCTATGATGCAAGGTCAAGATGGTCAAGCTTTAATAAAACAATATGAGGAAGCAGGTTATTTACCAGCTATAAAAATGTCTATGATTGAACAAAAAGTTATTACTCAATTATTAGATGAGAAAGCAGGTAAGTAATAATGTCTTATATACCTGTAGTTGTTGAACAAACAGGAAGAGGGGAGAGAAGTTATGATATATACTCTCGTCTTCTAAAAGATAGAATTATTATGTTAAGTGGTGAAGTAAACGACCAAGTTGCTTCTACAGTGGTTGCTCAACTTCTGTTTTTAGAAGCTGAAGACCCTGAAAAAGATATCTACCTTTATATTAACTCTCCGGGTGGAGTGGTTACTGCTGGTATGTCTATGTTTGATACTATGAATTATATAAAACCAGATATATGTACTATTTGTATAGGTCAAGCTGCTTCTATGGGTGCTTTTTTATTAAGTGCTGGAACAAAAGGTAAAAGATTTGCTTTACCAAATGCAAGAATTATGATACATCAACCAAGTGGAGGGGCTCAAGGTCAATCTACTGATATTCAAATTCAAGCACAAGAGATACAAAGATTAAAAGATGCATTAAATGAACTTTTAGCTACTCATACAGGACAACCTTTTGAAAAAGTTGAACAAGATACTGAAAGAGATAATTTTATGTCAGCACAAGAAGCTTGTGATTATGGTATTGTAGATAAAGTAATAACTAAACACGAATAAGAAGAGAACTATATGGTACATGAGATAATAACTTATCCAAATCCGATATTAAGAAAAAAGTCTAAAGATATTGAAGTTTTTGATGAAGAACTTCATACTCTTTTAGATGATATGAATGAAACTATGATGATAAAAGGTGGTGTTGGTTTAGCTGCTATTCAAATAGCAAAACCATTGAATGTTCTTATTATTAATATTCCACTAGAAGCAGATAATGAAGAAGATGAGTTACAACTACCTGAAAATTTAATAGAAGCTATAAATCCTTTTATAACGCATAAAGATGGTGAACTTGTATTTAATGAAGGTTGTTTGAGTGTTCCTGGTTATAGTGCTGATGTAATTAGAGCAAAAAGTGTAACTGTAGAGTATTTTAATAGATATGGTGAAAAACAAACAATGGAAGCTGAAGATTTTTTAGCTGTAGCATGGCAACACGAGATGGAACATCTAACTGGTCACCTTTTTGTTGAAAACTTATCTTTTTTAAAACGAAAGAAATTTGAAAAAGAGTGGAAAAAGCAACTAAAAGAGAAAAAATCTAAAAATAAAAGATAGTAAAGGAATTTTATGTTGATGCAAAAAGAACCTATGACAAGTAATGATTATGATTTATTAACACAATCATTAAATGATTTAAAACTAGTTGATAGACCAAAAATTTTGGTAGCTATTGAAGAGGCTAGACAATTAGGTGACTTAAAAGAAAATGCAGAATATCATGCTGCAAAAGAGGATCAAGCTAATATAAACAAAAGAATAGCAGATTTAGAAGATTTAATTACTCGTGTTGTTATTATAGAACCCTCTACTTTAAGTCACGATAAGATAAGTTTTGGTTCAACTGTAAAACTTATTGATATAGAAACTGAAGAGGAGATTGTATATACTATTGTATCTTCTGCTCATAGTAATCCAGATATAGGAAATATATCTTTTCATTCACCTTTAGCAAAACAACTTTTAGGTAAATCAGAAGGGGATGAGTTTATAGCAAATCTTCCTGGTGGAAAAAAAGAGTTTGAGATAGAGGAAGTTTATTATGATGAGTCTAAATTTAATTAATAAACTATTAAGATGAACAACTACACTTTAAAGGCTCCCAATTAGTTTTGGGTTTAGTATAATACCCATATTTTGGATAATCTCCAAAAGGGTTTTGTGCTATTTTTAAGAAATCATTTACCAAAGTAAAATCACCTTTTAGGGCTTCATCTATAGCATCTTGAAGCATATAGTTTCTTAAAATATATTTTGGATTAACTTTTTTCATTTTAGTTAATCTTTCATCATTTGATACACTTTGCTCTTCACATCTTTTTTTATATTCTACAATCCAACTATCTATATTTTTACCTTCTACAATTTTATTATTACTTAAATTATAAAAAAATGAAGTATAATCAATCTCATCATCTTCCATAGCTTTAAATAGTTTTGCTATTAAATTTTTATCTTTATTAAAATTAAAATCAATAAGCCCAAGTTTTTGCCCCATTAATTCAAAATATCTTTTTTTAAATCTACCTATAAACATATCATTATAACTATTCATAACTTTTTCATCTGCTATAGGTGATAAAACTTTTGCTAAAACAGATAAATTCCATTGAGCTATATATGGTTGATTTTCAAAAGAGTATCTACCTTCATTATCTGAAAGATTACACACAAAAGATTTATCAAACTGCTCCATCATAGCATAAGGACCATAATCTATAGTAAGTCCATTTGCAGAGATATTATCTGTATTCATAACCCCGTGCATAAAACCAACACTTTGCCAAAGAGATATTAGTTCAATAGTTTTATCAACTATCTCAAAATATAACTCTTCATATCTATTATCTTTATTTTTTAAATGGGGATAGTTCTCATCAATTAAAAAGTTTGCCATATTTTCAAGTTGTTCTTTTTTATTTTTACCCATATATGCAAACTCAAATGAACCAAACCTTATCCAAGATGTAGATGTTCTTAAAACAATAGCACAATTTTCAGTATCATAAGCCCTATATGCTTTTGTATCAGAACCTATTATACCCAATACCCTTGTTGTAGGTATCCCTAGTCCATACATAGCTTCACTCATAAGATATTCTCTAATACTAGACCTTAATACAGCCCTACCATCTCCATCTCTTGAATATGGAGTTATACCTGAACCTTTTGTTTGTAGGTGATGACTTTTTATTTTTCCTAGATTTAAAGCCCTACCATCTCCAAGGTTTGGAACAAAGTATCCAAATTGGTGACCACTATAAGCATAAGCAAAAGTTTTTTGATTTTCTAATATATTTTTACCATTTATAAAATCTACAAAATCATTAGAATTTAAAATATCTAATGATATATCTAATTCATCTGCTAAAATAGAGTTATAACTTATAAGGTATGGTTTTATTAATGGTTTTGCTTCTACATAACTATAAAAATTTTTATTTAAGTTTGTGTTGCTTTGTTCTAATTTTATATTTTTCATAAAAGAACTATAGCATAAGTTTATTAAAGTTTATCATAAAATTTTTAATAAAAATCACTTATATTATATGAGAATAAATTAGAAATATTTATAATTAGAGGTAAAGGTTATACTGACTTTCATCTATTACCCAAACTATCTAACAAAAAGCTAGGTCAATTGTTCTTTAATAAAAGGATAACATAAAATAATATATAAAGTCAAGAAAATAAAGATATTCCCAGCAATTCTAAGTCTAAATAAAAAGTCTATAAAATATTACTATATTAGCTTTTGAATCAATAAAGTTTAAGATAATTAAACATTCAAAAAGTATTTGTATTACTCAAAATTTAAATCTAAAGTACAATTATCACAGAATTTCGAAAATATTTACTTATTTATAGCTCAATGAACAAGAATTAAAACCTTTATTTAAGCCATTTTTTCTTATATAAAATTAGACTTAGAATTGCTGAGATATTCCTATATATTTTAAAAAGTTTAAATACAATAGTTGTGTCGGTTCAATTAAATACTTTCCCCAGCTTAGCACGGAAAATACTAAATTTAAATACAATATTTGTGTCGGTTCAATGTGTTCAAAAAAGTTTAATGGAGATATAGAGAATAGATTTAAATACAATATTTGTGTCGGTTCAATA
>JAYELQ010000108.1:0-2425 GCA_034717655.1 Campylobacterota bacterium | reverse complement strand
CATAAAATATCCTTTTTGAGTCTTTTATGTATTGTACTATATTTAGTTTTAATTTAGTATGTATGTAAACCCCATATAGAGATAGTAGCTCACTACCACATCATCAATAGAGGTGTAACTAAAATGCCTATTTTTAGAGAGCCTGCTAATTATGCTTTGGTTCTTGCTAGTTTTAATGATAGACCCCTTATATTCTCATATTATATTTCAACTTAAAAGTCTTGAATAAATTAAAACTATATTTTCAAGATAAAGCTCTATATTACTGCCATATAGCCTTGTTAAATCCAATGTTTTGTTAGATGTTTCACTACAGTAATGCTAATCTTTTTTCAGATGCTTTAAAATATGTTTCATCAATTTCAATACCAATAAATTTTCTATTTAATTCTAATGAAGCAACACCAGTTGAACCAACTCCCATAAATGGGTCAAAAATCACATCATTTTCATTTGTTGCCATTTGAATTATATGTTTTAATAATTTAACTGGTTTTTGGGTTGGATGTTTAGGGTCTTTTAATCTTTCAGGTTTCATACAAATTGGGCTTTCAAAAAAGTTATGCATTTCATTTTGTTTTCCAAAATTCCATGTATGTCCTTTATTCCACATACAAGCTATCATTTCACAGCTATTTAAAAATCCTGCTTTCATAAATTTTGGTGTTGGATTTGTTTTGTGCCAAACAAAAAACTGAAATGTATCAAAAATAGGATCATACACTTCATGCCATCTTCCTATTGTATTATATGAAGTAAATGTAAAAAGATTACCATTTGGTTTTAATATTCTTAAAAACTCTTCTTGATAATCTTTAGGGTCAAAATCCCTATCCCAATCAGCTATATCATTATTTATATCACTTCTGTGTTTAGATTTTATATTACCTGTTGAATATTTATTTAGATTGTATTAGTAGTTTGAATTTTTCTTTTAAATCATTATTTTCAAATGGATTTTTCATAGTTATAGTTCCATCAGGTAATTGAAAATAAATATTTCCATTTTTACTATAAACATTAGGAACTCCATTTTCTAAACTTTTTCTTTGTGCGTTTCTCATAGCACTGTTCCCTATTTGTTGAATTAAATCATTTTCGTTGTTACTTAAATCATTTTCTATTTGCATGTACTATTTTCCTTAAATTTATTATATTTTTCTACATCAAAAACAAGTTTATTATCTGCTATTTTTTCAAAAATTTCATTTGAATTATAATAAATACTCCAAGATGAAACAATATCTTTATATATACTACAGAATAAATCTTTGCTACGATAAAATCTACGTATTACATCTTGATTTGGTACATAGTGTCCACCATTAAAAACGCGATTTTTAATTCTTTCTATATTTGTTTGTGGATTTTCTAGGAAAAGGTAAATTAAAACTACTCTAAAATTTAACTTTTTAGCTTTCTCTATATATTTAACTAAATACTTACCTGATAAGGTAGTTTCAATGATAAATGATTTATCTAATTGTAAACTGTTTTTAAATTTTTCAAAGAAAATCTTTCCTGCTTTTACTTTATATTTTGTAAGATTATCTTTGTCTAAATCTTTTGCAATTTCATCTGCATTTATAAATTCAAAATTTTGTTTTTTTGAAAACTCTTTTGCAAAAGTTGTTTTTCCACTTCCATTTGCTCCAGCAATGATATATAGTGTCATGAAATTATCCTGCCTTTTTAAAAACAATATCTCTGTGATACTCTAAATAAAATTCTCTTCCATTAATAGGAAGTAATTTTACAATACTATTTTTGATTAAATTTAAAGAGTTTATAGTATGTTTATCAAGTGCTTCAGATACAATTAATGATTTATCATCTTTAAAACTTATGTATCCTTTGTCAAATAATAAGTCATATGTGGGAGTAAACATAAAGCCGTTTTTAATATCAAGCCTTTCTATATTGTCACTTTTTGACCAAGGTTTTATATGGCTAGCTATAAGTAGTTTTGGATTACTTACACCTGTAAAAGGGTATGTGCTAGTCTCTTTTAACAGTGATTTTCTAAAGAAACTTTGACCAATTCTTGTTTTTATTTCTGCTATCTTTTCAGTTTGAGATAAAAGTTCCGCTGCTATATATTTTTCTTCTTCAAAATTTATTAAGGAAAATAGCCCATCATCCAACTTTTTGAAAGTTTTATCGATATCTCTATACAACACCCATCTTATTCCAGCCTTCCACTCTTTTGAGTCCTTTGCCTTTGGATAATACTTATCTATATCTTGATAAATTAAACTCCAACTAGCAAGACCTTCATTATCTTCCATAAGTTTTTTTATAGCCTGAACCTTTGTCATCAAGCAACTTTATTTAATAATTTATTTGATGACTCATAAAATGCATTATTCATAAAAGTATTTTCTAATGCATTATTAATTAAATATGCAGATTTTTTATATTCATC
>JAYELQ010000107.1:0-2430 GCA_034717655.1 Campylobacterota bacterium | reverse complement strand
AATATAAAAGATATAAACCAAAGATATAAGTTACTAGTAGATACTTTAGAAGATATAGATATTTTTAATGAATATAAAGCAGTAGCTAATATATTAAAGATTAAAAATATACCAATTTTAGATATAAATAGAGATGAGGTATTATCTGAAATCCAAAATAGTAGTCCATCTTTTTTATCTATAGATAAAGCAATTAAAAGTTTAACACAAAATATAGATAAATCAAATATATATATAAGTTCTATAAAGCAAAATAACATAAGTGAAACTACACAATTTTCTAAAATATTAAAAGATAGTATGGTAGATGAGTTAAATAGTACTAAATATTCATCTAATGCAGATTATTTTCTAACAGGTGAGTATGAAGTTTTAGAAAATTCTATTTTTATAATATCTAAATTAAAAGATATAAATAATACAACTATAAAAACAGATGTTATAAAATTAGATAAGAGCGCATATCAAGATATTAACTATACAACATCTATTTTAGATTTTGATAAAACTATAAATAATCAATATATAAAATCTAATAATCTATTTGTAAAGATAGGTTTAAAAGGTTTTAATAGGTTTAAAGAGATAGATTTAAATAGTGATGATAAAATTAATATTTTAGTAAACTCAAATAAACCTATATGTTATTTTATAGTAGGACATAGTTTAAAAGAGAATAAAAAGTTTAGTTATACTATAGGAGATATAAGGGTTTTAGAAACTAGTGATATAAATAGAGATATATTATTATATGAAGATATACCTGTATCCAAGCCTTATGGAGTTGAGGTACTACAAATATTTGCTAGTGACTTAAAACAAGATGGAAGTTGTTCTTTAGTATATCCTAGTTGTACAGATACTTACGAAGGGTATTGTGTAATAGATGGGAAGCCTGCTAGTGTTGTATCAAATATAAGAGGTTTAAATCTACCATATAAAAAAGATAATATTGAAAAAGTGGAAAATAGTATAATTTTTACTAGTTTTGAGAAAATAAAATAGGAATATAGAATATGAATACAAAGTTAATAAATTTTATAATAAGAAAATATCTTACTTTTGATAAAAAGAATCCTTTTATATCAATAAGTGCAATATTGGCATTTGTTGGTGTAGGTGTTGGGGTTATGGTTCTTATGATAGCTATGGCAATTATGAATGGAACAGCAAAAGAGTTTGAAGATAAATTATTTACTATGAATTATCCATTAAGTATATACTCCAAAGTTGAAAATAGTGTAAACCAAGAGTTGTTAGATGATTTAGAAAAAAAATTTCCAGATTTGATATTCTCTCCATATATTACAACTCAAGCTATGTGTCAAAGTGATGAGTCTATGACAGGTGGAGTTTTATTTGGTGTGAATAGTGTACAAGAAGCCAAAATAAATAAAATATATAAAGAAGCTATCAAAGATATAGATAGTTTAGGTAAATATGATATTATAGTGGGTCAAGGTATAAAAGATGATTTATATCTATATGATAGCCAAAAAGTTACTATGTTTTTTACTACTATTAATCCTAGTGGTTTCTCAATGATGCCAAAAATGAAAAGGTTTGTATATTCAGGCTCATTTAAATCAGGTCTTACAGCTTATGATAAAGCTTATATGTACACATCTTTAGATGCTTTAAGAACTATTCTTAAAAAAGATAAAGATTATTTTGATGGTATCCATATATATAGTAAAGAGCCTTTTATTGATATAAAAAGGATAGAGAAAGAGTTACCTAGTTTTAAAGTTGGTGTTATTGGTTGGTGGCAACAAAATGGAAACTTTTTTTCAGCTATGAATTTAGAGAAAAAAGCTTTATTTATAGTTTTGATGTTGATTATATTAGTAGCTTCTTTAAATATAATTAGCTCACTACTTATGACTGTTATGAGTAGAAGGAAAGAGATAGCATTACTTTTATCTCTTGGAGCATCTCAAAAAGAGATAAAACATATTTTTTTAAGATTGGGTATAATTATAGGGTATAGTGGTATTATTTGTGGTGTTATATTTGGTTTTGGGGGTATGTATATATTAGATAATTTTGATATTATATCTTTACCTGCTGATGTTTATGGAACTTCAAAACTACCATTGTTATTAAGCACTGTTGATTTTATATCTATAGTTATTGGAAGTATGGTAATAGTTTTCTTATCATCATATTACCCTGCTGTAAAAGCTACTAAAATAGATGTGTTAGATGTACTTAGAAATGAATAGTTTTTAAGTTTGGTTATTTTATGTTCAGATACAAATATATTATAAAAGGTATTGTTCAAGGTGTTGGTTTTCGCCCATTTATTTATAAACTTGCACTTAGATATAATTTATATGGATTTGTTTTTAATAACTCTATAGGTGTAATAGTAGAGATTGAGGGTTTAAATAAAAATATAGAACTATTTGATAGAGCTTTATTAGATGA
>JAYELQ010000106.1:0-2430 GCA_034717655.1 Campylobacterota bacterium | reverse complement strand
TTAACATATTTAGTTTTGCAAATATAATGATACACCAAAAAGAATTTAGCATAAGTAAGCCTATAAAATCTTGGATTGAATTTAAGAATGAGAACTTAACAAGACAAAAATATGATTATAGTTGTGGTAGTGCTTCTTTGTCAACAATATTAAAATATTATTATGATTTAGATATTGGAGAAAAAGAGATATTAGATACTGTTTTAAAATCAAAAGGTTATGATATATCTAAAAAGGAGAAACTTGAAGATGGAGATACATCTTTGTCTTTTTTAGATTTAGCAAATTATTCAAATGACAAAGGCTTTAAAGCTATAGGCTTAGCACTTGATTTAGATGAGTTATCAAAGTTAAAAGCACCAGTAATTTTATTTGTAAAAATAAGAAAAAGTGAGCATTTTACAATATATAAAAATATGGATAAAAACTATGTATATTTAGCAGACCCTAGTTTTGGAAACATAAAAGTAAAAGTATCAAAATTTAAAGAGATGTTTTATCAAAGAGATAATTTACAATATCCTGGAAAATTATTAGCTATACTTCCAATAACAAATAAACAAAAAGATAATATTCAACATTCATTTATGAAGATAAAGAAAAGTTCAAATTTTATATATGAGAATATAAAAGATAAACTTATAAGAAATTAGTAAGTACAACGAAACATAAGAATAATAGAAGTCTAAATTTATTTTTTAATATTATAATATATTTTTATTAATTTATAATATGCTATATAATTCACACATCACATATTATGCTATAAGGGCAAAATTTACAGTTTTTTATATCTTCAGTTTGTTTAAAATTAACTTTTGTTGTTTTTAATGATTTTAAATGAGTATCTAAAATCTCAAGTTTCTCTTTTAGCATAACTTCTGGTTTAATAGAGCTATCATTTAAATCATAATATCCAACTGATTGGATACTTTTATCTTTAGATAAAGCTAAATAATAAAACTCTAATTGAAAATCTACACTATCTTTATAGTTTTTGCCATTATCTATTTTTAAACTAGAAGATGTTTTATAGTCTAAAATCTCATAAGTACCATCTGGATATTTATCTATTCTATCTATAGTACCTTTTATTTTTATATCATTATGAACTAAATTAAAATTCTCTTCAACATCATATATACTTATATTATGTTTTCTTCTTAACTCTTCATTATTGATTAGTTTTACTAATTTTTTTTTCCATCTTTCTAATTCCAATATAAGATATGGATTTTTCTTTTGGTAATTTCCAATAAATTTATTTATAAACTCTATTGTAAAACTATTTTGTTTTACAGCTGATTCTAAGGCTTTATGTATAATATTACCAACCTCATAACCTTTTGGTTTTAAAGATACTTTATGCTCTTTTATACTTGTAATATGATTAAAATAAAATTTTCGTTTGCAACTTAAATACTCTTTTAAACCAGTAGCAGACCAAGATAGTTTTGATAAATCTATATCTATTATAATATCATTATAATAGTGTGTTAACTCTTTTTTATTATAAAGTATATTTGAATAATCTTGTTTTACTAAATATTGTTTATAGTTTGGTAATAATTGTACTATAAATCTACTCATAGAGTATTGCTCATCATCTACATAAGATATAGCTATAGATTTTGCTTTATCAAAAAATCTTTTATAATAATATCTTTGTAAGTTTTCTCTATCTTTTATAGTTGGGAGTTTTACTAACTCTTTTAATGAAGATGATATAAACTTATCTTTTATACTTATTTTTGGTATTTTATCATCATTAAAATCTATCACTATAACACCATCAAATGCTACAACTCTTGTTTCAAGAATACCTAAAACAGTTATTTTACCACCTCTTGTATCATCTAAAGTTATAGTTGATAATTTATTTTGTAATAGTTTTATAAAATCTTTTACTAAAATCTTTATAAAACCAGATTTTATATTTGTAAATAATAATATATCTAATGATATTCTAATTTGTTCAAATTTTTCTATTAACTCTATATTTGTTTCTAAAGAGAATAAGTAATCTAAAATATCATTAAAAATATCTTTTGATATCTGTTTATTCCAGTTATTACTAAATAGTTTATTGAATTTTACTTCATCTAAAGATAAAAACTTATATTTTTCATCATCTTTTGGTTCTTTTTCTATAATAATCTTTGATATTAGTTTTATAACTTGCATAATTTTATTATTTTTTATATTCATACCAACTGCAAAGTTAAAATATCCCTCATTATCAAATAGTTTTAGAGTTTCTATAAACTCCTCATTTGGGGTAACAACAACTATTCTTTCAGGTGAGATACCTTTATTTATCATATTTGTTATTTGATATTTTATAAAAGCTATCTGTTCTATTTTTGATGATATATTTGATATTGTTATATCTTGAGTTATCTTATCTATAGGATTTTTATTTAAAATATT
>JAYELQ010000105.1:6030-12256 GCA_034717655.1 Campylobacterota bacterium | reverse complement strand
TTTGATTATAAATATATTAATGATAAATGGAGTTACAAAAGTACAAGAAAAAATCACAAATAACCAATTTGATTTTATTGATGCTTTAGTTTTATTATCAAAATTAGCTTAGTATAGGATTAGGCTAAGCCAGTAGTAGTTACCATCTTTGGTTCTATTTTTTACTATTCCATTCCAAGTTTTTCCAGACCTTACTGTATCCCATAAATCTTTAAATGCAACTTTTGGCATATCTATATGTCGTACAATATTATGTGGCTGACCTATTAATTCACATTTTGAATAACCAGCTATTTTACAAAAATCACCATTTACATATATAATATTCCCTTTTAAATCTGTTTCAGAAACAATCATTGTTGATTTTTCAAGTGATATCTCTCTTGACATATTATTAAACCTCTTAAGTATTATTTATTATATCTATAACATATATTATATCCAATTATTTATAATAATCTAATATATTATAAATTAATAATAAATTTTACTAAGGTATAATCCATTTGAAGGAGCTAAAGTCCAAGAGTGAAGCTTTTTATTTGATAGTTGCTCTTGAAGTTGGGATATAGTTAGTTTTCCTTGAGATACTTTAATAATAAAATCAACCATCATTCTTATTTGACTTCTAAGATAAGAGTTTGCTATAAAATTTAATACATATATATCTTTATATTTATAAAACCTTATATTATAAATCTCTCTTATAGTAGATATAGGTTCGCTTCCTGTTTTAGAAAAATATGAAAAATCGTGAACACCTATAAAATATTTTATAACTTCATCTATCTTATCTATATTTATATTGGGGTAATATACTATATATTTATCATTAAATGGTGTTGTTTTTTTAGATGATATAAGATATCTATATTCTCTTTTTGTTGCACTAAACCTTGAATGAAAACTTTCATCTACTTTAGATATATATCTAATAAAAATAGATGAATTTAAAAGCCTATTTAATACATCTTTTAATTTTGTTAAATTATCCCAATAGGTTGGAATATCACAAGATATAGTTTGTTTAAAAGCGTGAACACCTCTATCTGTTCTACCACTAAAATCACAACTTGTATCTATATTTATTTTTTTAAAAGCATCTTGTAGTTCTGATTGAATAGTTATTTTATCTGGTTGTATTTGAGAACCAAAATAATCACTACCATCATAGCTAATAATTAATTTTATTTTATATTTTTCTTTTCCCATTGTTAATAATATCTTTTTGTTTTATATTTGTAAAAAATGTAACTAATAAGAATCCAAATAGGTGGTATAATATAAACTGTATTTAAACCTATAGATTTTGATAATTTATTATTTAATATCATAAAAACAACTGCTAAAAATAAAGATATAGAAACACCGTGATTTTTTTGGTATCTAGGATTAAAATAACCTATATATAAAATAAAGAATATAGATAATAGTGGTAAAAGCGAATTTAAAATAGAGGCTGAGAGGTCTGCTTCTCTTGACTTCTTAGATAAATCACTCCAATATTTCCATAAGTCTGTCAGTGTATTTATATTTGATATATCTTTTATAGTATTATTAATTGTCATCATCTTAAAATCTATTTGATTTATACTCTCATTTATATTTATAACTTTACCCTCTTCTAAAATAAGACTAAGAGATAAAGCTTTATTTTCCATTCTTGCTTTTTTAGCTATTATAAAAGTATCTTTATTTGTAGCTTTTTCATATAAAACTATATTCTCATATATCCCTTTATTCTCTTTTTCTACATATATAAGCCACTCTCCAAACTCCTGCCCATATTCACTAGCTTTTATATTAAATTGAGCATCTCTTTTCTTCTCATTTATAAATATATCTTTTAAATATTCAGCTTTTGGCATAAGCCCTAAAGATATAGTTAATAATAATATAGTTGATAATAATATATTTGGTAAAATGAGTTTAATAACTTTAATAGGATTTAATCCAAAACTAGTAATAACAATAAGTTCATATTCACTTGAAAGTTTTGATAAAGTTAAACTCAAAGAGATAAAAATAGTTATAGGTAGGGTATAAAATAGTATTGTGGGTACTGTAAATGAATATAATAATAACAACTCTGTAAAGTCAATCTGTATTACAGAAGTTAAAGATGCAATTTTTACAAGAAATACAATAGATGTTATTGCAAAAAGAGTTAAAAATATTGGAAAAAAAACTTCTGAATAGTTTTTTAATATATATTGTTGTAATAGTTTCATAAATTTACCATACTATTTAATATATTTATTAGATATTCATTATATATCAATACCACAAATAATGATAATGTAAGATATGGGATAAAAGGTGTTTCTATATCTTTTTTAATATATATATTAAATAGAGCTGGTAACATAGCAAAAACTGCACTTAAAAATATAGCTATTAATGCTAATTTTACATCTAATACTCCACCAATTATAGCTATAATTGGGATATCCCCCTCACCCATAGCCCTTTGCTCTTTTAAACTTTCATCTTTAGTTATTTTTGATTTTATATTTTGTATATAATATGTTAAAAATAGTTCAAGTAGTACAAATCCACCTGCAAACATTAAAGCTGTACTAAAATTAAAATCAGATACAAAAAAAACAACTATAAGAGATAAAATAAGAAGATAATCAGGCACTGCTTTATATCTAAAGTCTATAAAAGATAAAACTATTAATATATAGAAAAGTGATACAAATATAAAAAAATCATACCCTATGCTATATTTTAAATATAGTAAATAAGTAATAACAGCAGTTACAACCTCAACTATAGGGTAAAATATAGATATTTTACTATCACAATTTGAGCATTGACCTTTTAATAATATATATGATACTATAGGTATATTTTCATACCATTTTATATTACTATTACAACTTGGACATATTGACCTTTTTGGATTAATAAGAGATAATTTTAAAGGTAATCTATAAATCAACATATTTAAAAATGAACCTATAATAGCTCCAAAAATAAATACAATCACACTAAGCACTAAATCCCACCAAATCTTCTTTCTCTTTTAGAAAAACTATCTATTATATCATCTAACTCTTTTGATGAAAAGTCTGGCCAATATGTTTTTGTAAAAAACATCTCAGCATAAGCTATTTGCCATAATAAAAAGTTAGATACTCTAACCTCTCCACTTGTTCGAATAAGTAAATCAACATCATCTATACCATTTGTATCTAAGTTTTTATTTATATTCTCTTGAGTTATATCTTGATTTTCTTTAGTTAATTTTTGAACTGCTCTTGTTATCTCATCTCTACTTCCATAGTTTAAAGCTAATATTTGAGTAAGTCCATCACATTTATTAGTTTTATCTTCTGTATCTTTTATAACTTTTTGAAGTTTAGAAGAGAACTTTGATAAATTCCCAATAGCTTTAAACTTAACATTATTTTTAAGATAGATAGGAAGTTCACTTTTAAAATATCTTTGGAGTAGTTTCATTAAAAATTCAACTTCTAACTTTGGTCTATCCCAATTTTCTGTACTAAAAGCATAAAGAGTTAAATATTTTATACCTATATTACTACAATGAGTTGTGATATCTCTTACAGTTTTAGCACCTTGTTCGTGTCCTGCTGTTCTTTTAAAACCTTTGCTTTTTGCCCATCTACCATTGCCGTCCATAATAATAGCTATATGTTTTGGCATATTGTTTGATATATTAGTTTGTTTCATTTTTAATATTATTATTTTTTAATATATCTAATAGTTTTAAAGAGATATTTAATTTTGTATCTTTTTCTAAATGGATAACTTCACCATTTGATATAAAATCAATTCTATTTGTATCTGCCCCAAAACTATTATTTTCATCTATTATATTTAAGCATACACCATCTAAATTTTTATTCTCTAACATTGATTTAGCACTATTTAATCCATTTTGATTATCTGTTTCTGCTTTAAAACCAATAGTATAAATATTTGATTTATCTATATTTCTTAATATATCAATATTTTGTTTTAAATCTAACTTCCAACTATCACCTATATCTTGTTTTTTTAATTTTCCATTTTGTGGATAGGTTGGTATATAATCACTAACAGCTGCAACTGCAAAAAAATATGGCTTTTTTTGAATAAGTTGCATAGTTGAGTTATCCATTAAAGTTGCACTTGTCATTTTACCTTTTAGAGCTACTTTTATACTATCTTGAATATAACTATTCATCTCTTGTGTAGATTCTACTTTTATTTGATGTATAGAAGAAGGGATATCTATATCTTTTGTAGTTATGATACAAACATCAGCACCTTTATAATATAAAGCAGTAGCTAAAGAAGATGCCATTTTACCACTACTAAAATTAGATATATATCTTATATCATCTATTTTTTCTATAGTTCCACCACCATTTAAAACTATTTTTCTATCTGCCCAATAATTGTCTTTTAATAACTCTTGAACAGTTACATCAAAAATATAAGATATATCAGCCATAGCCCCATCACCTATATCTTTACAAGCTAACTCTTTTGATTGAGTATCTATTATATTAAAATTACAAAGTTTTAACATCTTTAAACTAGCTTTAGTTATTGGATTTGAAATCATATTTGTATTTGCAGCAGGGGCTATTAATTTTATTCTTGGATATGCTAGAGCAGTTTGAAGAAGTAGATTATCAGCTATACCATTTGATAATTTATTTATAGTGTTTGCAGTAGCAGGAGCTATTATAAAAATATCTGCCCATTTACCAATAGCTATATGATTATTTATTGTATTAGTACTCCAATCTTCACTATTATCATCTAAAACTTTATTTTGAGATATAGTTTCAAAAGTCAAAGAAGATATAAACTTTTTAGCACCATCTGTCATAATAACTTTTACATTAGCACCAGCTTTTACATAAACTCTTACTAACTCTATAGTTTTATATATAGCGATACTACCTGTAACAGCTACTAAAATATTTTTATTTTTTAATAATTGCATAGATACTATTTTTTATCCATAGCTTTATTCATACTTAATATTTTATTTGCAAGAATTGAACTAACATTTTTATAAAACTTTGCAAATGCTAAAGGAGCTAACTCTTCGTTTGATTCTTTAATATTAAAAGTAATTAAAACAGCCCCATCAGAACCAGCTTTAGCAGTAGCTGTTCTTGGTTCACCTATTAATGCTCTCATCTCACCAAATAACATAGCTTTATTTAATGTTGCTACAGTTATTTGTTTTAATGTTTCGTGATTTAATATATCAATATCTACACTACCTTGAAGTAAAAAGTATAACTCTTTATTATCTTTTGCACCCTCTTTAAATAAAACCTCATTTGTAGCAAACTTTCTAAATCTTATATTGAAGATAATCTCTGCTATCTCTTCATCTGTAAGGTTATTAAAAAAGTTAACACCTTTTTTTAATTTTAATAACTGCTTTAAAGCTGGATTTGTTACTTGCATATTTTAACCTTTTATTATGTTTGTATTATATTAAATGTAAATCTTGCACCATTCTCAACATTTTTTACACTTAACTCACCATTATTTTTTTGTGCTATTTGAGTTGACATATATAGCCCAACACCAGTACCTTTACCCTCTTCTTTTGTTGTTACATTAGCTTTAAAAATATCATCTATAACAGAATCTGGTATACCACCTGCTGTATCGTCTATCTCTACAGATATAAAACCTTTTTTCTCTAAAATATTAAAAGTAATTTCCCTATTTTTAATATTATTACTATTAAAAGCATCTCTTGAGTTACTAATTAAATTTATAAAAATATGTTTTACTTCATTTACAATTACATTAAAAGATAAAGATTTATCCCCTATTATTTTAGTTATTATACTATTTGACTGTAAATCATCTTTTAATAAAACTAAAACAGATTCTATTAATTTTGATATATTAATATTCTCTTTTGGTTTATCAGGTCTTAAAAATGACCTAAACTCATCTAATGTATTTAAAAGGTGTAACACTTGGTCTTGTGTTGTTTTTGATAACTCCATTAACATCTCATTATCGATATCAAATCCAAAATTGATATTCATCTCCAACTCACTAGCACCTATGTTTATAACATTAAGTGGTTGTTTCCATTGATGTGCAATAGCATCTATCATCTCACCCATAGCTGCCATTTTTGATTGTTGCATTATTAGTTTATCTTGTCTATATTTATTAATAGCTACAGATGCTTGAGATGCCAAAGAGTGTGCTAAGTTTTCATCCT
>JAYELQ010000105.1:0-5930 GCA_034717655.1 Campylobacterota bacterium | reverse complement strand
GCAATAGCATCTATCATCTCACCCATAGCTGCCATTTTTGATTGTTGCATTATTAGTTTATCTTGTCTATATTTATTAATAGCTACAGATGCTTGAGATGCCAAAGAGTGTGCTAAGTTTTCATCCTCTTTTGTAAAAGGTAATATATCTTTTTTATAAACATCTATTTTATTTATTAACTGTAATACACCAACTAAATTATTATCATCACCTATCATTGGTATAACTAACATAGATTTAGAACGATATCCAGTTTTCTCATCAAATTTTCTAGTACCACTAAAGTCAAATAAATTATTATTATAAACATCATCTATTTTAATAATCTCTTTATCTAATGCACATTTAACAGATACCATATTTGTATTAGCTTTAGTTATCTCAAGATAGTTCCAAACATCATCAGGCTCATCTGTATCATTTTGAACAATATTTAAAGTATCATTTAAAACATGTTTAAAAGTAAGTTTATCACCATAGGCTATATATATAGTACCCCCATCGGCATTTGTAAACTCTTTTATATTTAATAAAATATTTTTTAATATAGAGGAAACATCTTTTTGTGTTGCTAAACTAACACCTATAGAGTTTAATTTACTAATAGTAGCCATTTTTTGAATATTAGACTTTTTAAGTAACTGTATATATCGTTTTAATTGATTATTTTCTTCTTCTAATTGTGTCATATATTTATACTACCATTAAATTATTTTTTAGCTTATTATACATAAAAGATACTTAAAACTTATACTAAATATAACCCAACTCTAATAATTTATTATAAATTAAACCAGCTATTCCACCAGCTGCACTACCACCGTGTCCACCGTGTTCTACAACTATAGTTACTACATATTTTGGATTTTTATATGGGGCATAAGTTGTAAGCCAAGCGTGTGACCTTTTAAAATATTCTAATTCGTGCTCTTTCATTCTTATTTTTTCAGATTGTGGTATCCCTACTACTTGAGCTGTTCCTGTTTTTGAAGCTATTTTAACTTTTGATTTTACATATTTACTAGCAGTACCTTTTATATGGTTTGTAACTTGATACATACCTTTTTGTATAATTCTAAGATTTGATTTTGATATGTTCATATCTATAGCATTAATTAAAGAGCTATTTTTTAATAGATGTGGAACTTGAAGTTTATTTGTAGCCATAGCCCCCGTATATCTAGCTATTTGCATAGGTGTTACATTCATAAAACCTTGTCCAATAGATGATACGATAGTTTCCCCTACATACCAAGGTAAATTTCTAGCCTTCTTTTTCCATCTTTTATCTGGATTTATCCCTTTTGATTCTCTTGGTAAATCTATCCCTGTTTTTTTACCTATCCCAAATCTATCTAAAGTTTTATGAATTTTATTTATACCTATTTTTAAACTACCTTTATAAAAAAAATCATCACAACTCTCCCTTAATGCTTTTATAAAACCTGTTTTACCATGTCCCCACCTTTTCCAACATCTAAATTTTCTATTTCCTATTTTTAAAGTACCATTACAATACTCTTGAGTATTTGGACTAAGTCCATTTTCTAAAAATGACAAAGCTGTACCCATTTTCATAACAGAACCAGGGGGATAAACCCCATTTATAAGTTTATTTGTAAATGGATGATTTAAATCATTTTGTATTTTTTTCCAATTTTTATGACTAATCCCATTTACAAAAAGATTGTTATCAAACTCAGGAAAACTTCCAGCTGCTAATAGCTCTCCATTATCGATATCCATCACTATAACAGCTCCAGCTTGTCCATCAAATAGATTGTGGATATAACTTTGAAGCTCTATATCTATAGTTAAATTAATATCATTTGAGTTTGATTCAACCTCATCTAAAAGTTTTATCTTTTTATATACTGCATTTACTTGATAATCTTTATATCCTAAATTTCCCCTTAATATATGGTCATAATATTTTTCAACTCCAGTTCTACCTGTTTGGTGAAAATATTTGCTATTTTTATCTTTTTTAATATCTTTTTGAGAAGTTTTACCAACATATCCTATAATATGGGCTGCTATATCTTTATATTTATATTCCCTTTTTACAGATGATTCTATCTCTATATTTTCATTATTATTAAAAATCGTATAATATTTAAAAAACTCATCATAATCTATATATTCAACCAAAGGTATTAATTCGTGTCTATATGGGGAATCTAATCTTTTATATCTTTTTAATAGTTTTTCATATTTATATTGTGGAAAATATTTAGTTATAAGTTTTGCAATATCTTCTACTATATGAAAATTTTTTACACTTCGCAAGTGTGGTTTTATTGTTATTTTAAAACCTATTTTATTTATAGCTAAATATTTACCATTTCTATCTAAAATAGCACCTCTAGGTGATACAGAATAAAACCTTTTTATATAGTTTTTTTTAGATAACTCTTCATAATATTGATTTGAATCTATTGTTAGATGATATACTCTACTTAAAAGTAATATAGCAATAGCTAATATAAAAAAAACAATAAACTTTAATCTCAAAGTAAAAACCCAACAATTATAGTATCTATAACTAAATTTAATAAAAATATAGGTATTACATTATCAAAATTACCATATATAATAATATAAGATAGAAAAAACATAATATAAAATATAAAAATATAAACTATCTCTTTTATATATGAATATGCAAAAATATTTTTTAATCTAGGTATTATAAATCCATATAAAAGTGATGCTATAATCAAAAATAGAAACCCTTTAATTCCGTGAAGAGATTCTATAAATAAAAAAGTTATAATAGATAATATAAAAAGGTAATAATACTCCCTTTTTAAACAATCATTAAATAAAATAAAAACAACACCTATAAAAAATATAGTTATAAAATATGTTGAAAATATAATATTTAATAAAATAATAGCTAATAGTATAAAACCATAATATTTAGATTTTATCCTCATAAAATATCTTCTAATCTCATATCTTGAAAAATTTCTTGTTCTAAAAGCTCAAACTTTTCTAAACTAGCTTCTAAAATAAGATTTACATCTTCATTAAACTCTTTTTTAATTATATTTATATTATATTTGTTTATAATATATTCTATTTTAGATAAAGATGAATAATCAACTTTTAAACTTTTTTTTATTAATTTTTCATACTCTATTATATTACTGTTTTCTAGTACTAAATTAACAGCATCACTATAAGATTTTACAAGTCCACCAGTGCCAAGCTTAATACCACCAAAATAGCGAACTATTATAACAGATGTATTAACTAACTCTTTACCTTGTAGTACAGCTAAAGATGGTCTCCCACTAGTCCCTTTTGGTTCACCATCATCACTACTATTTTCTACTATCTGTTCAAACTCATTTAAATATCTATATGCATATACAAAGTGTCTTGCTTTTGGATATTCTTGTTTTAGCCTAGCCATTAAACTATCAAATTGATTATAAGGTGCTAAGTGTGTTATAAATTTTGATTTTTTAACTTCTAAAGTAGAAGATGTTTCAATATCTATAAATTTCATTTAGTTTAACCTATTAAATTATTATATATCTCTTTTATATTTTGACCTGTAAGTTTTGATATAAGTTTTGCTTTTTGTTTTGGTGGTAAATCTAAAACCTCTATATCTTGTAAAGTTATCACTCCACTATTCTCTTTTGGTTTATTTTCTATTACTACTACCCATTCACCTTTTATATCTTTTTTAGATAGCTCTTCTAAAATATCTTTTGAGATACCTTTATATCTAGTTTGATATTTTTTTGTTATCTCTTTCATTACAAATATTCTCCTATTTGCATCTATTTTCTCTATCTCTTGTATTAGTTTTAATAATCTATGTGGTGATTCATATAATATAGCTAAATGTTCACTATTTAAAACACTATCTAATTTATCTTTTCTATCATTACCTTTATGTGGTAAAAATCCAAAAAAAGTAAAAGTTGTATTTGAAAAACCACTATTTGCATAAGCAGTTAAAACAGCATTAGCCCCAGGTAAAACATCAAATAAAATATCATTTTCTAAACAAAAATCAACAAGCAAACTACCAGGGTCACTAACACAAGGCATACCTGCATCACTCATATATATGCAGTTATTATCTATTAATAATTCTTGATTTTCTTTGGTTAAAAAACTTTTTTCATTGTGAGAATGTAAAGATATAAGTTGAAATTTTGGAAAAGTAACCTCATATCTTTGAGATATAAGGTTGAGAAGTTTATGTGTAACTCTAGTATCTTCACATAAAATAATATCCCCCTCTTTTAAAACTTCTATTGCTCTAAAAGAGATATCACCTAAATTACCTATAGGGGTGGGGATAAAAACTAACATTATTTCATTGCGTATCTAGCTTTGAATTTCTCAATTCTACCTGCAGCATCAACAACTTTTTGCTCACCTGTAAAGAATGGGTGACACATATTACAAATATCAATTCTCATAGTTTCAATATTTGATTTTGTTTGGAATGTATTTCCACAAGCACAAGTAACTTCACAATTTTTATAGTCTGGGTGTATATCTTTTTTCATTTTTTATCCTTATATTTTTTTTCATTTAAAAGGTACGCATCTATTGTCGCCCTTTATATTTTGAAAATTAATTTTTTGCATTTTATCTTAAATTTTATTAATTTAAAATAAATCAATAGAACTATCTTCATCCTTAGTATAAACTACAACTTTACTTCTACCTTTATTTTTAGCATTATACAAAGATATATCAGCATCTTTTAAAACTATATTTATATCTTTATTATCTTTTGGATATGTAGATATCCCTATACATACTGTTTTTTGTAGTATTGTTTGAGTTTCATCATCTATAACTATTTTTGTATTTGCAAACTCATCTACTATCTTTTTTGCCATATCTGATATAGTATTATCATCTTTATTTACTAATGCTACTAAAAATTCATCTCCAGATAATCTAGCAACAATATCAAAACTATCTATATTACTATGTATAACTTTTGCTAACTCTATTAAAACTTTATCCCCAATATCATAATCAAACTCATCTGTAACTGCTTTAAAATGGTCTATACCTACCATTAAAAAAGATATAGTTTCATCCTCTTTTTTTGATAAAGATATTATTTTTGTTATATGTTCTATTAAGTATTGTCTATTATAAACATTTGTGACACTATCAATAGAAGATGATTCTACATATGACTTTTTTATAATAACACTTTGTAAAACTGGTGATATTTGAAAAAAAAGAGCTTCTAAATGGTCATAATATCTATTTATATTATTATAATGTTCTTTATCATCTGCACTAAAAGATACAATAGCATTTATTGAAGTATGCGTATTAATAACAAAATAAAAACTTAATTCACCATCTAAAAAACAACTAATACCATCTTCTAAAATAGATGTTTTAATTTCTGTTTTCATATCGTATAAACAAAATCTTATATTTGATATCTCATACTCTTTTTTTAACCATTCATATAATAAAACAGAAACCTCATTTATATTAGATATATACTGGAATTTGTCACATAATATATAAATTTTTTCTAAAGATTTTAATACAAACTTATCTTCACAACTCTTTTTTAATAGTTTTATCATAATATTTTCCATCAAGTATTGTATCATTTCTAATTTTGATATAATATTAAAAAAGAGAAAATAAAAAATGCCTAAATTATTAAAATATATAATTTTAATATTAATTATTAATTCTTGAGCCGTATGCCGTGGTGGTATCCTTATCTGACATTATTGCATAATCAATCTTTTCACATTTTTCTAAAATAATATCTCCTTATTTAATATATTATTTTACCAAGAAGTAGTGTAAAGCCCCTTGCTTTAGCTATGGGGATATAAACGGAAAAATTAAGGTATTATTTATCTTTCCAAATGTATAATGCTATTAATATTGTCTTTTCTTGTAAATATCAT
>JAYELQ010000104.1:0-2480 GCA_034717655.1 Campylobacterota bacterium | reverse complement strand
AAGTAAGGCTAATTATTTTATTGAACTAAAAATTAATATTTATAAGTTATTGCAAATCTTAAACTAGATGCAGTTATATCTACAGCTTCAGATGGTACCCACCCTGCACAATTTATATTTGGTGTATAATCGTGTTGAATATAAGTATATCTTACTTGAGAAGTTAAATTCTTTTGTCCAAATAGATTAGTATTCCAATAAGTTTCATAAGCTTGACCCCTTACAGCTATTTTTGAACCTATATTTGTATCTTCTGCCCAAGTCATAGGTGTCCAATATTTACTACCTTGATTATATTCAAAACCAAACTTTCCTTCATCTGTAATACCATCAGGTATAATAGCTCCAACCCATAAAGAACTACCTGTTTTAGTAGCTCCAACCTCATCAGTTAAAAGCTTGTATCCATCTTCAGCACTATATACAGAGTGTCCAATAGATGCAAAAACTGTAGTTTCATCTAAAAAGTCACTTATCTCATCTCCAATACCTTCAACTTTTAAACCAAGAGAGAATAAATCAGCAGCCCCAGCATCTACAGATGTTTGATTTGTATCTGCATTTTTACCTTTTGTATCAAAAATATGAGCCCACTCATACATAACTTCATATTGTCCATCATTATAAGCAACACCCGGTATTACAAGAAAATTTACATTTTCATCTTCTTTAACTGTATTTAAGTCTGCAAAAGGATTTATACCACTTGTACCGTATGCACCTGTTGTTTCACCACTATGCGCTCTACCTAATACTATTTTTGTATAAGAGCCCTCTACAAATCTATCAAAATTAAACTGTACCATACCACCATTTACTTCCATATTCGTAATATGTGCTAATGGTGAACCTGATGTAGATTCATTTTCTCTATAGTTTGCTAACCAACCATTTGAAGCAGGTCTTCTACCTATACTAAAGCTTAATGGTTGTTCACCAACTTCTGTATTATATACAAAATATCCCTCTTTTATTCTCATAATAGAATTAGATGGCTTTGAAGAACCAGACCAATCTTTTGTACCTTTATCTTCGTGGATTAAGTGAGCTCCCCATATACTATAAATAGCAAGTTTACCTCTAAAAGTAAGATTATCAGTTGGAGCTGAAGCCATATTTAAAAATAATCTACTTGTAACAAGAGAATTATTAGATGCAGTTTCACCTGTTTCATTATTTTTATAATTAATTTTTTCAAATGTATTTCTAAATTCAACATCAAACTTGATATTGTCATTAGCATCGTGTGCTTTTACTTCATTTAGTTTTTTATTTGACTTTTTAAGTTTTTTTTCTAATTTTTTTAACTCTTTTTCAAGTAAACTTACTCTTGATTCCATATCTGTATTAGCTAATGCAGATGTAGCCATTGCTGCAACAGCTGATAATGTAATAATATTTTTTAACATTCCTAACCTTTTTTAATAATTTAAATATTATATTTTATCATAAGTTTTATAATAAAATAGATTTCTCTTATTAATATTTAAAAAAACTATTTAGCTTTTATCATTTGCTTGTATAGCAGTTATAGCTATAGTATTTACTATATCTTCCACTATACAACCACGGCTTAGGTCATTTATAGGTTTGTTAAGCCCTTGTAAAATAGGACCAATAGCAATAGCCCCACTTGCATCTCTTACAGCTTTATAAGTGTTATTTCCTGTATTTAAATCTGGAAATATAAATAGATTTGCATCTCCTGCTACTTTTGAGTTTGGGAGTTTTTGTTTTGCTATTGTTTTATCTATTGCTGCATCATATTGTATAGGACCTTCTATATCTAAAGATGGTTGTTTATCTTTTATTATAGATGTTGCTTTTTTTATTTTATCTACATCTTTACCTATTCCAGAATCTCCAGTTGAATAAGATAGCATAGCTATTTTTGGTTCTATATTAAACTTTTGTGCTGTTATGCTTGAGTCTATAGCTATAGTTGCTAACTCACTTGCAGATGGCTCTGGATTTACAGCACAATCTCCATAAACTAACACTTTAGTATCAAAACACATAAAAAATATACTTGAAACTACATCACTTTCTGGTTTTGTTTTAATAATTTGAAAAGCAGGTCTTATTGTATTTGCAGTTGTATTAACAGCCCCACTTACCATACCATTAGCTATATTATTATGAACCATCATAGTAGCAAAATATGTAAAATCATTTGTAATTATATCAAGAGCTTCCTCTTCTAATAACCCTTTGTTTTTTCGTATATCATAAAATTGTTGTGCAAATTTTTGTGTATATTTAGAATTTTTTGGGTCTATTATTGTAGCTTTTGAGATATCTACACCTATAGAAGATGCTTTGTTTAAAAGCTTTTTTTTATCACCTAAAAGGATAATGTTTGCAATTTGTGAAACTATTGATATCTGTGTAGCTTTTAATATTCTACTATCAAAACTCTCAGGTAAAACTATAGTTTTTTTATTTTCTCTTGCTTTTTTAAATATATTGTATTGGAACAT
>JAYELQ010000103.1:0-2481 GCA_034717655.1 Campylobacterota bacterium | reverse complement strand
GTTTCAATATCTATTTTCTCTTTTTTCATCTTAATATCATTGCAATACCATTTTTTATATTTATTGATAAATAATAATTTTATTTTTCTGTTTTCATCAAGTTTTGTATTTTTTAAATAATCTGTAAAATCATTTTGTCTATTTGCTAAATAACTATCTAATTGCCCTATAACTTGATATTGATTAGTTTGTAAATACCTAGCAGATAATTTAGTTTTTATAAATTTTATATCAAGATTTTTATTAAATTGTTTATTTTTAAAGAACTCTTTCCATTGAATTTTTGCAATTTTTATTGCAGTTTTTCTATATTCTTTTAATAAATCTAATATTTTATCTTGTTTATTTTGATTTATAAGTTCTTATCATCTTTTATTTTACCATCTTTAAATATTTACCTAATTTCATTTAATAATGCTTTTCTATATTTTTCTTTATTATTCTATAAATATCTATAAAACTCATAAAGTTTTATAATACTATAAAAATATAATTATCTAACTATATCTGCAAACTCTTTAAATACATATTTGCTTTCGTGTGGTCCTGGACTAGCTTCTGGGTGATGTTGAACAGAAAATATATTTTTATTTTTATATTTTACACCCTCTATTGTATTATCAAATAGATTTTTATGTGTAATTATAGCTATATCTTCTATAGAATTAGGTACATTATAGTTATGATTTTGAGCTGTTATCTCTACTATTTTATCACTATTTATAACAGGATGATTTCCACCGTGTTGTCCAAATGGTAACTTAAATGTATCATAACCGTGTGCAATACTTAACATCTGATGACCTAAACATATAGCAAACATAGGTATATCTGAAGATATCAATTTTTTAACTTCCTCTTTCTCTTTTGTTAAAGTCAAAGGGTCACCCGGACCATTACTTAAAAATACTCCACCAATTTCACTATTATTAAATCTTGATATTAAATCATCTGCACTAAAATCACTAGGTATAACTTCAACTTCTAAACCAGACTCTACAAGCTCATTTAAAATATTTCTTTTTACACCAAAATCAACTACAACTATTTTTTTATCAGACATAACAGCTTTATTATAAGAGATAGTTTCCATATTCCAAGCACCATTTTTATGTATATAACTCTTTTTAGTAGTAACTTGTTCTATATAATTTATATCTTCAATTCTAGGTGTATTTTCAAGTTTAGATTTTAACTCATCTTTTGATGATATCTCAGTTGAAGCTATCATCATCATAGCACCTTCATCTCTTAACATTTTTGTTAAATATCTAGTTTCTATATTACAAATACCTAATGTATTATTTCTTTTAAGAAGTTCAGCTAAACTCTCTTTACCTCTAAAATTAGAATAGTTTTCATTGTAAGCTCTTACAAAAACACCTTTACAATGAATACTTTTACTCTCATTATCATCTTCATTTACACCTACATTTCCTATCTCAGGAGCTGTAAAAGTTACAAACTGACCTGCATAACTAGGGTCTGTAATTATCTCTTGATATCCTGTCATAGATGTATTAAAAACTATCTCACCAACTGATGTACCAGAAGCACCAAATGAATCAGCTTCTAAAAATGTACCATTTTCTAAATAAATATAAACTCTTTGCATTACATTAAACCTTTTCTTACTAGTTCCTCTTCATATAACTTCTTGAAGACTAAATCATAATCTTCAGTACCAGGGATTAATTTTCTTTTGTATGATTTGATTTTTTCATATGCTAAACTATCAGCTTCATCATAACCTTTTATAAAATTATTAATAGCATTTGCTATAAGATTTTTTACTTGATTATCACTTACTGTAAAATGTATAAAATCCTCTTCATAAAGATAATCCATAATTTTATGTGCAATATTTGAAAATCTATCTTCAAGATTTAAATTTACACCAAAATCATTTGCCATTCTTTTTTTTGTCATCCAAAATAGTTGTCTATAGTCTGCATTGTAAAACTCTATTTCAGATTCTTGCTCTTCTAATATAGAATCAACTGCATTTTCAAGTTCAATCTCTTTTTGAATATCATCATTTAAAAACTCTTCACATTTAGCTGTTATAAGTGCTTTATCTTTTCTTACTTCAATAAAATTAGAATTAATTATATCTTTTGTAATATTTCTAGCTATATAACTACTATGTTGTTTTTTTAATTTCATATAGGCTATCCGATGACTTAAACCTATAGAATACTATAAAAATATAGTAAAATATCTATAGATTGCATCGCTCCTTTCTTAATTTAATTAAAAATAATTTATCCGACACACTATTTAATAAAAATATATTAAACTCATAGTCGCTTTTTATTTTAATAGGATTAGCAATTTTAAACATATAATTATTAAGCCACTTAAAACATTGTTTTGTAGCCACTTTTATATGATTAACTGCACCATTTATATCTGCATTAAAAACTATATTCGATATTTTATCTTTTAAAAGTCCCCTTTTAACACGACTTGCATTTAAGT
>JAYELQ010000102.1:0-2482 GCA_034717655.1 Campylobacterota bacterium | reverse complement strand
AAAACAAAAAATATATCAAAAATCTTTAGAAGATATGACACAAGATGATTTATTGGCTTTTACTAAAAACAGAGTAGAATCAAGTGAAGATATACTTTACAATTTACTTGTAGCAGATAGTTTACCACTAAGTTCAAAGATAGAAGAACTTATAAAAGATAAACTATATCTAACTTCAAATATAGCCTTTGTATTGGGTGATATAGCTATGAATGATTTAACCGACAAACTAAAAACTAAAAAAGATTTAGAATATATCACAATCTATTCATCAAATATAAGTGATGATAAATTTACATTAGAACTTGAAAGTGCTGTAAGTAGTATAGGTATCAAAACTGATAAAATTAAATTTAGAGGTTAATAGTATATGAGCCTAAAAATAAAATTTGATAGATTAGACTATCAAAAAAAAGCAGTAAGTAGTATAAGTGATGTATTTAAAAATATATCATTTATACAAAATGATAATAAAAAAAGCAATCCCTATTTTGATTTACAAAGAGATAAAAGAAATTTTGTTAAGAATATAGAAAATATAAGAGAGTTAAATAAAATAGATATAGGGGATATATCTATAAAAAATGAGTTGGTTATAGATACTTTGATGGAAACAGGAACAGGTAAAACATTTACTTTTTTAGAATCTATTTATAAACTTAATCGTGATTATGGACTATCAAAATTTATTATTCTTGTGCCATCAAATCCTATAAGACAAGGTACAATTAAAAATATAAAAATTACAAAAGAGTTTTTTACAAAAGAGTATGGTAAACAAATATCAGTTTTTAACTATAGTGAAAAAACAGTACAAAATTATATAAACAGTAGTGAGCAAAATATATCAGTTTTGGTATCTACTTACCAATCTTTTAATAGTGCATCAAATAAGATAAATAAAAAAGGTATAGAACAAAGCTTAATAGGTAAAGCAAAAAGTTATATGGAAGCTATTGCATATCTTAAACCTGTTATTATAATAGATGAACCACATAGATTTGAGGGTAAACAAACAGCAAAATATCTAAAAGAGTTTAATCCCCTTTTTACACTTAGGTTTGGAGCAACTTATAAAAATGATGAATATAAAAATCTTATATATACACTTGATAGTGTAGATGCTTTTTCACAAGGGTTAGTAAAAGCTATTACAGTTGATACTGTAGGAAATGAAAATGTTGATAACCATACAATATCTTATAAAAGTGTAAGTGGTAGAGTACAAAAAGATTATATAGCCGACATAGAGTATAAAGATATAAATTCAAAATCTAAAAAAGTAGAACTGAAAAAAGGTGATAACCTTGGAGATAAATCAGGTATTGATTATCTAAATAGTTATATAGTAGATAAAATTACTAAAAGTGAAGTTCTATTTTTAAATGGTATCTCTTTACCATTGGGGGAAAATGAAAGCTATGGAGTACTTTTAGATAGTATGCAACAAGAGATTATAAATACAGCTATTAAAAATCACTTTGAAAGAGAAGAAGAGCTGTTTTTGATGGATATAAAATCACTTTGTCTGTTTTTTATAGATAAAGTTGATAAATATTTACTTGATGATGGAAGCTTAGGGAAGTTAGGAAAACTTTTTGAAAAACTATATCTAAAAAATTTAAATATTGTTTTAAAAAGAGATAATTTAGATGAACAATATATAAAATATTTATTAAAAACTAAAGAAAATCTAAAAGAGTTACATAGTGGATATTTTGCAAAATCTAAAAGTATAAAAGATGAAGAGGAAGCTATTGAACTTATCTTAAATAAAAAAGAGGAGCTATTATCATTTGATAGTGATTTAAGATTTATTTTTTCTCAATGGGCTTTGCAAGAGGGGTGGGATAATCCAAATGTAATGACACTTTGTAAATTAGCACCTAGTAACTCTAAGATATCAAAACTTCAACAAATAGGAAGAGGTCTTAGACTTGCTGTTAATCAAGATGGGCAACGAATTACAAAAGAGCATAATAATTTTGACTTTATAAATGAACTTTTTGTAGTAGTTCCATCTACTGAAAGTGACTTTGTAAGTTCTATTCAAAATGAGATAAGTGAACATAGTATTAAACAAGTATCAAAAATCTTTAATGAAACTATAATGATAGAAAATGGGATATCATCAAATCCTAGGTTTGCTGTTAAACTTTTGGATAAATTAGAAGAGTTAGAATACATATCAATAGATGATGATGGTATGAGTTCTATTATTATATCAAAAGAGCAATATAATTTAAAGTCACAAGAGATAGAAGATTTAGATATTAAAGGTTGTGATTGTGAAAAACTAAAAGAGTATTTTGATAGTTTCTTTAAAACTACAAGTAGAATTAATGCCAAAGATAGAATTAGTAGTAAAACTAAAGGTAAAATTAAAATAGATAAAAATAAGTTTTTAAAATTTAAAAATTTATTTTTTTCTATTTTAATTTTAACTTTAGTTTTACTACTAATTATATATTTTGCCTTAATT
>JAYELQ010000101.1:0-12440 GCA_034717655.1 Campylobacterota bacterium | reverse complement strand
TGTGCAGAAACACCAAATTTTTCTTCAAATTCTTTAACTAATTCAGAAAGCTCTAATACGCTTAATCCTGAAATATATTCTAATACATCTTCTTTAGAGATTGCCATTTTATTTTCCTTATTTATATATAATAAATTAATTTAAATGTGATTTAAAAATCACAACATTATGCAATAATAATTATTATGCTGCTTCCTCTTTTTGCTTTCTAAGAGCATCAAGACCAATAGTGAAGTTAGTAACAGGAGCCATCCAAGTAGCTGCAAGCATACCAAGTAACTCTTCTCTTCCTGGTAATTTAGCAAATTGATTAACAGTAGAAGCATCAGATACTTTACCTTCAATAATACCAGATTTTATAGAAAAAGTTTCCTTATTTGCAGAAGCAAATTTATCAGCAACTTTACATGCACTTATTTGGTCTTCAGACCAAATAAAAATATTTGTACCATTTAATTCTAACTCTTCTAATTCAGCATTTTTAAGAGCTACAGATACTAATGTATTTTTAGCAACTTGAACTTTAGCACCTACTTCTAAAGCAGCAATTCTTAAAGTTTCTAAATCTTTATGAGATGTACCTCTATAGTCAGCAACCACAATAGCTTGTGAAGTTTTAAACTCATTTGATAGTGCATCTATAATTTCATTTTTTTGTAATTTTGTCATATTTTTTCCTCCTTTCTAAAAACAATAGAACTTCGGCGGGACTTAAGAAAATCATTAATAGTAAAATAAATTACTCTTTTATGATTTTCACCAGCTGTCTTAAGTTTTTTAAATTTAATTTATATTTTTTATTATGCTTTAATATCCATCATCTCAGAAGAATCTATTAAAACAGATGGAGACATAGTTAAAGATAAAGCAGCTCTTGTTACATATCTACCTTTTGCACTTGCTGGCTTAGCTTTATTAATAGCCGCCATTAAAGTAGATAAGTTTTCAACTAATGCATCAGCAGTAAAAGAAGCTTTTCCTATACCTGCGTGTATATTACCTTTTTTATCAACTCTATATGTAACTTTTCCACCTTTAGCTTCTGTAACAGCTTTTGTTACATCCATAGTAACTGTACCTGTTTTAGGGTTTGGCATTAACCCTTTTGGTCCAAGAATTCTACCTATTTTACCAACTAGTCCCATTGTATCTGGAGTAGCAATTAAAACATCAAAATCAATATTACCAGCTTGGATAGATTCAACTAAATCATTATTACCAACAATATCAGCACCTGCTGCTTTAGCATCATCTATTTTAGTTCCTTTAGCCATAACAGCAACTCTAACAGTTTTACCAGTACCATTAGGAAGTACAACAGCACCTCTAATCATTTGGTCTGCATGCCTAGGGTCAATATTAAGATTTAATGCAATATCTACAGTTTCATCAAACTTAGCAGACTTTAACTCTTTTATTAAAGCTACTGCATCATTAAGTGGATATTCTTTTCCAGCTTCTACTTTCTCTACTAAAGATTTATATCTTTTTCCCATTTTATATCTCCGCAATTAATTTTATTAGAATAATCTAATTTGCTACCACTTTTAAAGCCTGTGTGGTACTTTCGGCTACTAAAAAATAGAAATTAAAAAATTAATTATTCTACTTCAATACCAATACTTCTACAAGAACCTTCAACAATCTTTGCAGCTTGCTCAACATCATTTGTATTTAAATCAGCAATTTTCTTACTTACAATATCCATAACTTGCTCTTTTGTTAATTTAGCAACTTTATTTTTTAAAGGATTATCACTACCTTTTTTGATATTTGCAGTTTTTAAAATTAACTCACTCATTGGTGGTTGTTTTGTTTCAAATGTAAAACTTTTATCTGAATATACTGTAATCTCTACTGGTATTTTAAAACCTGCATTTTGTTTTGTTTTTTCATTAAATGCTTTACAGAATTCCATAATATTAATACCTCTTTGACCTAATGCTGGTCCAACTGGAGGTGAAGGGTTTGCCGCACCTGCGGGTATTTGAAGTTTTAATATACCAGTTACTTTTTTTGCCATTTTTGTTCCTTAAATTTAATGTTAGTTATTTTCTATAAAATATTATTTTACTAGCAAGTTGTGCTAAGTAATAAATACTAAAAAAATACTTATCACTTAACACTTTTCTAGTAAAAACTTATACTACTCTACTCTTTCTACTTGTGTATAAGATATCTCAACAGGTGTATTTCTTCCAAAAATCAATACATTCAGTTTTAGCATACCAGAACTCATATCAAATGATTCTACAATACCATTAAAGTTTGCAAATGAACCATCTTTTATTCGTAGGCTTTCACCCTCTTCAAATGAAACTTTAGGTTTGGCTGCTGCTCTATTATTAACTTTTTCTAAAATTTGATTAATATCTTTATTTGATAATGGAGATGGTTTTTTTGATTCACCAATAAATCTTCCAACTTTAGGTTTAGATTGAATAGCATGCCATAATTCTGTATCCAAATCTATTTTTGCAAATACATAAGCAGAATATAGAGGCTTTTCAATAATAACTTTTTTACCTTTTTTTATCTCAATTAAATCTTCTGTTGGTACAAGAACTTCTTCTATTCTACCATCATCTAAATCTCTTGATAACTCTTCTAGTTGTTGTTTAATTGTTAATTCACTACCTGAGTGTGTTTGGATTGCATACCAATTATGTGCCATATTTATTTACCTAACTCATTACTGATGATAAGCTTACTGACATAATTGCATCAATAAGTGCTAGAAATAGTGATATTACAGTTACCACAACAAAAACAGATAAGTAAGCACTTCTAACTTGCTCTTTAATAGGGAAAATTACTTTATGTAACTCGTCTTTTGCTTGTCTATAAGCTGATATTAGTTTATTCAAAATTATGTACCTTGTAAAATAAAAACTAAAAAATAAAACAATAATTTTACATTTTACTTTTTACTTATGTTATTATGTATTTATGGCAGGCCAAGAGGGACTCGAACCCCCAGCACCCGGATTTGGAATCCGGTGCTCTACCATTGGAGCTATTGGCCTATGTTTAGATTAGATGTAAGCTTATCTAAAATAAGCTTACATTAAAGTTATATACAAAGATATATTAAGATTTTAACTTAATTTCTTTGTGTATTGTATGTTTTTTAAGTCTTGGACTATATTTTTTAACTTCAAACTTTTCAGTATGAGTTTTTGGATTTTTCATTGTAGTATAGTTTATATCACCACACTCTTCACATTTTAATCCTATTTTTATTCTATCTGCCATCTGATTACTCTATAATTTCAGCAACAACACCAGCACCAACAGTTCTACCACCTTCTCTAATAGCAAATTTAGTACCTTTTTCAAGAGCAACTGGTGCAACTAAAGTTACAGTCATCTCTACGTTATCACCTGGCATAACCATCTCAACACCTTCTGGTAATACACAAGAACCAGTAACATCTGTTGTTCTTACATAAAATTGTGGTCTATATCCACTAAAGAAAGGAGTATGTCTTCCACCTTCTTCTTTACTTAAGATATAAGCTTCACATTTAAAAGTTGTATGTGGTGTAATTGTACCTGGTTGAATTAGAACTTGTCCTCTTTCAACATCTTCTTTTTTGATACCTCTTAAAAGAATACCACAGTTGTCTCCAGCTTCACCTTGATCCATCTCTTTTCTGAACATCTCAACACCAGTAACTGTTGTTTTAACTGTATCTTTAAGACCAACGATTTCAATCTCTTCACCAACTTTGATAACACCTTTTTCGATTCTACCAGTAACAACTGTTCCTCTTCCTGAAATAGAGAAAACATCTTCAACAGGCATTAAGAAATCTTGTTCTGTATCTCTTTTTGGTGTTGGGATATACTCATCAACAGAATCCATAAGTGCCATAATCTTTTCAGACCATTCACCGAAGTTACCAGCTTTTGCTTCTTCTAATGCTTGGAATGCAGACCCAGCAATAATAGGTGTATCATCACCTGGGAAATCATACTCAGAAAGTAATTCTCTAATCTCCATTTCAACAAGCTCTAACATCTCTTCTTTATCTTCATCATCTAATTGATCTTCTTTGTTCATAAAAACAATGATATATGGAACACCAACTTGTTTAGAAAGTAAGATATGCTCTCTAGTTTGAGCCATAGGTCCATCAGTAGAAGCAATAACAAGAATAGCACCATCCATTTGAGCAGCACCTGTAATCATATTTTTAACGTAATCAGCATGTCCTGGACAATCAACATGAGCATAATGTCTAGTTTCTGTTTCATATTCTATATGAGAAGTAGCAATTGTAATTCCTCTTTCTCTTTCTTCTGGAGCGTTATCAATTTGATCATAATCCATCATCTCTCCACCCATTTTAGCAGTTAATACTGCAGAAATAGCTGCTGTTAAAGTAGTTTTACCGTGGTCAACGTGACCAATTGTACCGATGTTAACATGCGGTTTAGTTCGTTCGAATTTTTCTTTTGCCATAATTTTTCCTTAAAGATTTTTATTACTCTCTGAGTAGATAAGCCCAAAGCTAATCTATTCAAAGAGGAAATTAATTTTTTATTTTATTTTTTGTAATAAGTGGAGCCTACGATAAGACTTGAACTTACGACCTCTTCCTTACCAAGGAAGTGCTCTACCCCTGAGCTACGTAGGCAGAATTATACCTATATAAGCTAAATCAAAAATAAAGTTTTGCAATTACTACATTGAAATATGTGAAGTTTAATGATATTAATATATGAAACATCGCTCCAGTGTAATTTTCTAATGGAGCGGGAGACGAGACTCGAACTCGCGACAATCTGCTTGGAAGGCAGAGGCTCTAGCCAACTGAGCTACTCCCGCAATTTAAATGGTGGTGAGAGAAGGATTTGAACCTTCGAAGCCTAGGCGGCGGATTTACAATCCGCAGGATTTGACCACTCTCCAATCTCACCTTTATAAAAATTATCATAAAGTTAATCTTAGTAGTTAAGAAAACACTTGAACAATAAAATGGAGCTTCAGATAGGACTTGAACCTACGACCTGCTGATTACAAATCAGCTGCTCTACCAGCTGAGCTACTGAAGCTTAAATAACAAAACAAATAAATGGTGGCGCGAGACAGAATCGAACTGTCGACACAAGGATTTTCAGTCCTTTGCTCTACCGACTGAGCTATCGAGCCATCTTGTTTGTTTTTGTGCTGGAATTATATACAACAATAACTTAATATAAACTTAATATAAAAAAGAATTTTAAAATAAGTTTTATGCTATAATTCAACCTGAATATAAACAAATAAAAAAAGGAATATATATGGAAGCATTTTTAAATACTGCAAAAGAGTCTAGTAGAATAGTTTCTCAACTTGATAATAAAAGAAAAAATTCTATCTTATTGCAAATGGCACAAGCCCTAAGAGATAACAGTACTTTAATTATTCATCAAAATAGAGAGGATATATTATTAGCAGAAGAGAATAATTTAAGTAAAAGTATGATTGATAGATTATTATTAGATAAAACAAGAATAGAAGCTATGGCAATTGCTATTGAAGAGATAGCATCATCAAAAGACCCTATTGGAAATATTTTAGATGGATGGGTAACTGATGATAAATTAAGAATAGAAAAAGTCTCTGTACCTATTGGTGTTATTGGTATTATTTATGAATCAAGACCAAATGTTACAAGTGACACAGCTGCTTTATGTTTTAAAAGTGGTAATGTTTGTATATTAAAAGGTGGAAAAGAAGCACAATACTCAAATGATGTTATATCAAAAATTTTAAGAAAAGTTCTTTTGGTAAATGAGCTACCTGAAGATATTATATCTTTAGTTCCAGACCCTTCAAGAGAAGGTATAGCAGAATTAATAAAAATGGATAAATATATAGATTTAATAATTCCAAGAGGTGGTGAAGAGTTAATAAAATATATTTCTCAAAATTCATCAATACCAGTTATAAAACATGATAAAGGGCAATGTCATATATATTTAGATAAAGATGCTAGTATACAAAAAGCATTAAAGATATCTATGAATGCAAAATGTCAAAGACCTGGTGTTTGTAATGCAATGGAGACACTATTAATAGATAAAACATTAGCACATATAGCACTTCCTGCTATTGAAAATGCTTTTTTAGAACATAGTACAAAACTTATAGGTTGTGAACAAACAAGAGAATATATAGAAGCAGATGAGGCTACAGAGGAAAGCTATCATACTGAATATTTAGCTAATATTTTAAATATAAAAGTAGTAAATGGTGTTTATGGTGCTATAGAACATATAAATAAATATGGCTCAGGACATTCAGATGCTATAATAACAGAATCAATTACAACAGCAGATATATTTTTAAATAATGTAGATTCTTCTAGTGTATATGTAAATGCAAGTACTAGATTTACAGATGGTGGAGCTTTTGGATTTGGAGCAGAGGTTGGAATTAGTACAAATAAGCTTCATGCGAGAGGACCTATGGGGATAGAAGGGTTAACAACTTATAAATTTAAAATTTATGGTAATGGGCAAATTCGTTAAAAATTTATAATTTTAATAAAAAATATTAATTTAAAATGGCAATTTAAAGTTAATTTTATTTTTTATATGATAGAGTTTGTCAAATTAAATTTAGGAGAATTAAAATGGCAGTAATAATTACAGATACATGTATATCTTGTGATGCTTGTTTAGATGAGTGTCCAACAGAATCAATTGTTGATAACGACGAGAACCCAACAGGTGAGGATATCTACTTTGTAAAAGCAGATACTTGTACAGAGTGTATTGGTGACCACGATGTTCCTGCATGTGCTGAAGCTTGTCCTACAGAAGGATGTATTGTTTGGGGAGAAAATCCACAAACAGAAGGTAAAACAGCTGGAGAGCCTTGTATAGAAGACTAATTTTTATTTAAAATTAATCTTAAAAAAAGGTAAGAGATTTTTTCTCTTGCCTTTTTTTTATTTTTCAGATATAATCATCAACTTTAATTTAAATATAGGAGAATATAATGGAACAAACATTATCAATTATAAAACCAGATGCGGTAACAAAAAATGTTGTTGGTAAAATTTTATCAAGATTTGAAGATGCAGGCTTAAGAATTGCAGCTACAAAAAAAATACAATTAAGTCAAGCAGATGCAGAAGCATTTTATGCAGTACACTCAGAAAGACCTTTCTTTGGAGAATTAGTAGAATTTATGATATCAGGACCAGTTGTAGTAACAGTTCTTGAAGGTGATGATGCAATGGCAAAAAATAGAGATTTAATGGGAGCAACAAACCCTAAAGAAGCTGCTGCTGGAACAATTAGAGCAGACTTTGCTGAATCTATTGATGCAAATGCAGTTCATGGAAGTGATTCAGTAGAAAATGCTATCAATGAAATTAACTTTTTCTTTGCTCAAAAAGATATTTGTTAATATTAACTAGTTATAAAAATTAGTGAAAATAGAATTTAGAAAGTTACCTATAGAAGCTACAGAATTTGAAATTAACTCAAATTCAGTAAAGTTTTTAGGTACTTTTAGTAAAATAACATCAAATCTAGCAAAATTAGATACAACTTTACTTGGAAATAGTGATGTTGACTGCTGTAAATGTGGTCAAACAATAAATATTGAACTTGATGAAAAAATAAATTTCTTAATAAGCAATGGTATTTATACTAAAGATAGTAGAGATGATGAAGAGGCAATAGTAATAGAAGTTGAAAATCATATAGTTGATTTTGATGAGATATTACATAGTGAAATGGAATCATTAAATAGTGAATATTATATTTGTGATAGTTGCAAAAAAAATGATAACTTTGTAGAAATTGAATATTAAGGATATAAAATGGCAGTACCAAAGCGAAGAGTGAGTCACTCAAGAAGTGCAAAAAGAAGAACTCACTATAAAATTACATTAAAAAAACCAGTTAAAGATACAGATGGGACATGGAAAATGCCTCATAATGTAAACCCTACAACAGGTGAATATAAACAACAAGATGCTTAAAATAGCAATTGATGCAATGGGTGGGGACTTCGGTCCTGAACCTATTCTAGAAGGTGTAATATTAGCACTTAAAAAAGATAGACACTTTACTGCAATACTAGTTGGAGAAAAAGAGAAACTTTTACCTTTAATTCCTCATAAATTTACAAGTCGTATTACAATAGTAGAATCTACAGATACTATAGATATGCATGATAGTGCAACTGATGCTCTAAAAAGAAAAGATAGTAGTGCATATAAAGCTATAGAACTAGTAAGAAACAACGAAGCAGATGCTTATGTTAGTGCTGGTCATAGTGGTGCTTCTATGAGTTTAGCAACTCTAAGGATAGGAAGAATTAAAGGTGTAAGTAGACCTGCTATTGCAACACTTATGCCAACAGTTAACGGTACCACTTTAGTTTTAGATGTGGGAGCAAATGTTGATTGCGATGCAAATAACTTAAAAGAGTTTGCTATTATGGGTCAAGCTTATGCTTCTGATGTATTAGCTATTGATAATCCACTAACAGGATTATTAAGTAATGGAGAAGAGGAAAGTAAAGGTAATGATGTAACAAAATCAGCTTTTAAATTATTAGAACCTTTACCTAATTTTGTTGGAAATGTTGAGGGTAGTGATATCTTTAATGGTAGTGTTGATGTAGTTGTATGTGATGGCTTTATTGGTAATATTATGTTAAAAACAGCAGAAGGTGTAGCTGATACTATTGGAAAAATTATCAAAGATAATTTAAGAAGGTCTTTAGTATCTATTACTGGTGCTGTTTTAATGAGAAAAGTCTTTAAAAAACTAAAACTAAAAGTTGATTATGCAGAATATGGTGGTGCTCCACTTGTTGGTGTAAAAGCTCCTGTAATTATTGCACATGGAAAATCAAATGCAAAAGCTATACAAAATGCAATATTTCAAGCTATAGCTGCTGCAGATTCTAATTTAAGTTTACATATAGAAGAGAAATTAAAAGAATTTAAGGATTAAAACAATGTATTATGCTTCATTTAAATCTATAGGTGCTTATATACCTAATGAAATTCGAGATAATAAATGGTTTATTGAAAGAATGGATACAAGTGATGAATGGATCACTAAAAGAACTGGTATTAAAGAGCGAAGAATAGCATTAAATGATGAAAATACAAGTGACTTAGGTTTTAAAGCTGGTCAAATAGCTATAAATAGAGCTAATTTAAAAAATGAAGATATAGATTTAATAATTACAGCTACAATTAGCCCTGACTATATGAATATGCCTTCAACATCTTGTTTAATAGCGGAAAAACTTGGTATAAAAGATATTATGGCATTTGATATTAGTGCAGCTTGTACTGGATTTATATATGCATTAAGTGTAGCAAAAGCATTTATAGAATCTGGTATGAAAAAAAATGTTCTTATTATTGGAGCAGAAAAGCTAAGCAACATAGTAGATTATACAGATAGAACAACTTGTATGCTTTTTGGAGATGGAGCAGGAGCTGCTGTTATATCTGCTACAACAAATAAAGATGAAGCAATCATAGATATAAATTGTAGTGCAGATGGTTCTCAAAAAGATTTATTACTTACTCCTGGTATTCAAAGTGGAGAGAAAGCTTTTATGAAAATGAAAGGTAATGAAACTTTTAAAGTTGCTGTAAGAACGCTTACAAGTGATGTAAAAAAGATTTTAGAAAAAAACAATTATTCAATTGAAGATATTGATTTATTTGTTCCACATCAAGCGAACTATAGAATCATAAAAGCTGTTGGAGATGCTTTAAAGTTTGAAGATGAACAAAAAGTATTAACTGTTGAAAAATATGGAAATACATCTTCAGCATCAATTCCAATGGCTATAAATGATTGTTTTGAAAGTAAAAGATTAAAAAATGGACAAACATTATTATTAGATGCATTTGGTGGTGGACTTACATGGGGTTCTTCTATATTAAAATTTAATGGATAAAAAAGAGTATGAATTATAAAGAAGAGATAATAAGATTAAAAAAAGAGTTAGATGTAACTGTTGTTTCACATTTTTATCAAAAAGATGAAGTGTTTGAACTAGGTGATATCACTGGAGATAGTTTAGAGTTAGCAAAAAGGTCACTAAATACTAATAGTGAAAATATTGTATTTTGTGGTGTTGGTTTTATGGGTGAAAGTGTAAAAATATTAGCTCCAAATAAAAGAGTTTTTATGCCAAAAATTGCTTGTTGTTCTATGGCTCAAATGATAGATGATAATTATTTTTATGAAAACTTAAAAATATTAAATAATTTTGGTATTAAAAATGAAGATATATTACCAGTTACATATATAAACTCGTCTGCTTCTATAAAAGCAGCTGTTGGAAAAATGGGTGGCTATGTTTGTACAAGTTCTAATGCTTATAAAATAATCGAAACTGCACTTAAAAGTGATAAAAAAATATTTTTTGTTCCAGATAGATGTTTAGGGCAAAATATTGCAAATCAAATGGGTCTAAAATCTTCTGTAGTTGGGATTGATACAAAAGAAAATATTGAAGAATCTGATATTATATGTTTTAATGGTTTTTGTTCTGTTCATCAACTATTTACAACTGATGATATAGATTTTTATAAAGAAAAATATCCAGATATAATAGTAGCAGTTCACCCTGAATGTGACCCTTCAATTGTTGCAAAATCTGATTTTGTTGGTTCTACTTCTCAACTTATAAAATATATAACAGAAGATTTAGATATAGAACAAAAAGTTGTTGTTGGAACTGAGTTTAATATGGTTAATAGATTAAGAGAAAAAAATACTTATGTTTTAAGCTCTACAAAACCAGAATGTCCAACTATGAATGAAACAACACTAGAAGATTTATATAATGTTTTAAAATCTATTGAAGATAAAACATATATAAATGAAGTTTTTGTTGATAAAAATACAATAAAATATGCAAAAGATGCACTAAATAGAATGTTTGAGGTATAAAAATGGGTTTAAGTATAAGAAAATTTGTTAAAAGTGCTATCTCAGAAGATAATGGAAGAGGAGATTTATTTTTTGATATTGCTCCAAAAGGTAGATTTACAGCTAGAGTGATATCTAAAGATGATGGTATATTAGCAGGTGTAAAATATGCTAGAGTTTTAGCAAGAGCAGAAAAGTTTGATTGTAAGTTTTTAATTAAAGATGGTCAAGATGTAAAAAAAGGTGATGTTATTGCAGAACTAGAGGGTAAAGCTTCTATACTATTAAGCTCAGAAAGAACATTTCTAAATATACTTCAACACGCTTCAGGGATAGCTACAAATGCAAACACTTATGCAAAACTTTTAGAACATTCTAATATTGTATTATTAGATACAAGAAAAACAAGACCACAACTTAGAAACTTTGAGAAATATGCATCTAGAGTAGGTGGAGCTATAAACCATAGGTTAGGTTTAGATGATTGTTTGATGTTGAAAGATACACACCTTAAAACTATTGATAACTTAGCAGAATTTGTAAAGAAAGCTAGAAAAAGAATATCTTGGGTAACTAAAATAGAGATAGAGTGTGAAACATTTGAACAAGTAAAAGAAGCTATGGATGCTGGAGCTGATATAATAATGTGTGATAATATGTCACCGTTAGAGATAAAAGAGGTATCTCTATATAGAGATACGAATTATCCACATATACTATTAGAAGCAAGTGGTAATATAACAGAAGAGACTATAACAAGTTATTTAGATAGTGGACTTGATGCTATTAGTAGTGGGTCTATTATACATCAAGCTACTTGGTTAGATTTCTCTATGAAGTTTGACTAAAATTTATTAAGAGAAATATAGCTATAGATAATTTTTTTATAAATTTAAAGATTTTTATTTACCTATAGATAAAAGATACAATATATTATTATTAGTTTTTAAAAAATCTTTCGTTTCATCATCATAATAAGCCCCAATTCCTGTACATCCAATACCTTTAAATTCTGATTTTAGATATATAATTTGGGTAATAAATCCACTTAAAATATTTACTTTTTGGTAATCTTCAATTTCACTAGATGTAAAAGAAAAAGTAAGTGATAAAGCTAAAAAATTAACAATATAGATGTTGGCTTTCCCAATTGTGAGAAAGCGAAATATTAAATATCTTCCAATAACAATGCTTTAAAATCTTTTTTAAAGTCATCTTCCATATCTTTATTATAAAAAGGTAATCCATATATTTTATAACATCTGTTTTCATAATAAGTTGTTTTATTATCTTTATTTATATTTACTAATTTTATATCTCCATTATTAGTACATTTTGTTATATCTTTTGACATACTCCCCATAGCTAAAGCAAGGGGATTCTTCCCTTTCCTAAAGTGAGATGGATTTAGCTATCTACAAAACTAGGCTACAGAAGTAGCTCTTACAGTTTCTCCTGCTAGAGTTGATGTCCCAACTCTTTTGATGTTTATACTAGCATTTAAATCTCTATCTATTTCAAAA
>JAYELQ010000100.1:0-2530 GCA_034717655.1 Campylobacterota bacterium | reverse complement strand
ATAAATGAAAATACCATTACATACAAAACTAAGAAGAGAATTTCGTGGATATTTATATACTTTAATATCAAAAATAAAATCTAATAATAGTTCTAATGAAAAAATAGATAAAGATGAGATAAACTCAATAATAATGATAAGACCAAATTATAGAATAGGTAATATTTTATTTCTAACACCACTTATAAATGAGATTCAAAAAGAGTTACCTAATACAAAAATAGATATTATAGTCGGTATGAAATTAGCAGGTAAGATACTTGAACCTATCCCTAATATAGATAAAGTGATAGATATACCTAGAAAATTACTTCTACACCCCATTCAACTTTTTAGTATAATAAAAAATATTCGTAAAAAAAGATATGATTTAGCTATTAATATATCTGATGGTTCTTTAAGTTCTGAGATAACAACAAAACTAATAAATGCAAAATATAAAGCAAGTTTTCAAAATGAAAAAACTTTAATATCATTAACACATACAGTAAAAAAAGAGAATAGATATAATCACGCAGGTTCTACTGCTTTGGAATTATTAAAACTCTTGACAGATGATATACCAAATAATAATATAAAACTAGATATTAAATTAACTAATATTGAGATAAAAAAAGGTAAAAATGAACTAAATAATTTATTATTTAAATCTAATATTATAAATAATAATACTACTAAATATACTACTGTAGCACTATTTAGAAATGCAAGGTTTGATAAAAAGATTAGTGATGAATGGTGGAATAGTTGGTATAATGAGTTAATAAATATAGATAAAAATATAATAGTAATAGATGTTTTATCCCCTGATATACCTTCTAAACTAAATGAAAATGTATTAGAATATTCAAATAAAAACTTACGAATACTTGGAGCTTTTTTTAAATCTTGTGATTTATATATTAGTGCAGATACAGGACCACTTCATTTAGCACTAGCTTCGAATGCTAAATGTTTGGCTCTATTTAATAAAACTAGTATAGATAAATATGGTACACTAGGTGAACAAAATTTAACTATAGATATAAACAACTTATCTCCTAAAGATATAGCTAATAAAACTATAGAGATTATCTCATAGTTTTATTTAAAAACTTTATAAAAATAATCTTTCATAATTTTTGCTTTTGCACGAGTTATGATAAGCTCACCTCTTTTTACATTTTTAGTTACTGTAGTACCTGCCCCAACCATACAATCATCTTCAAGTATCACAGGTGCTACTAGTTGTGTATCACTTCCAATAAATACATTTTTACCTATAACTGTTTTATGTTTATTTACACCATCATAATTACAAGTTATAACCCCAGCACCTATATTTGTACCCTCATCTATTGAACTATCCCCTAAATATGCAAGATGTCCAGCTTTTACACCTGTTAGATTAGATTTTTTAATCTCTACAAAATTTCCTATATGAGTTTCTAATATATTTGACTTAGGTCTAATTCTAGCCATTGGACCTATATTACTATCTTCTATAATACTATCTTCTACAATACTATTAGTTTTTATATGACTATTTATAATTTTACTTTCACCTAATAGTGTTACTCCATTTTCAAGTATAGACTCACCCTCTATCTCTACATCATACTCTATATATATAGTTGATGGCATTATCATTGTTACACCATTTTTCATAAACTCTTTTTTTATTCTATCTTGATGTATATCTAAAGCTTGTGCTAAATCTATTTTTGAATTAACACCTTTAAAATTCTCTTCACTTACAACAATAGGGGAAACTTCTAAATTAGAAGATACAGCCAACTCTACAAGGTCAGTTATATAATATTCCTCTTGAGCATTTTTTGAAGATAATTTTGGTAAGTTTTCTAATAGAAATTTTTTATCAAAACAGTAAATACCTGCATTTACTTTATTTATCTCTAACTGGTCATCTCTACAATCTTTCTCTTCAACTATTTTTTTTACTTTATTATTATTTATAATAACTCTTCCATATCCACTAGGATTATCTAACTCTAAAATAGACATAGTTATAGGTGAATTATTTAAAGTTAATTTTAATAACTCTTCACTTTGTATTAAGGGCATATCTCCATTTAATACTAAAACTTTATCATTTTTTGGTTCTATATTCATAACAGCCCCGCCAGTTCCTGGGTACTCTAAATGGTCTTGAATAACATAATTTATATCATCAAAGTACTCTCCCATAATCTTTTTTATAAGTCCAGCTTTATAGTATAAAACAACAGTTATATCATCTGATAATTTTTTTGCTTCCATAATAGAATAATACAACATCTCTTTACCTGAAATTTTATGTAAAACTTTAGGTAAATCAGACTTCATTCTAGTACCTCTACCTGCTGCTAATATTATAATTGATAAATTATTCTTTTCCATTTTATTTTTCCCTTTTACTTAGACATCTCTTTTTTGTATTTTAGATGATTAGTACTAAAATCATAATCATCCCCTAAAGGTTTTAAATCAATATCTTTAACTATTTTTTTTATTCTTTCTTTATTATATTCTATATTACTTTCATTAATCT
>JAYELQ010000099.1:0-2530 GCA_034717655.1 Campylobacterota bacterium | reverse complement strand
TTGAATTATTTATTATATTTATAAATATATGTTTAAATTCATTTTGATTTAAATTATAAAAAATATCATCTTTACAATTAACAATAACCTCTATTTCATTTTCTACTAACATAGATTCATTTAGTTTTATAACACTTGAGATAAGCTCTTTTATATTTGTATTTTTTAATTGTATATCTGCTTTAAAAAAATTTCTAAACTCATTAATTGTTTGAGTTAAATGTTCCACTTGTTCTATAATATCATTATTGGTTTGTTCTATAATCTCTTTAGTGACACATTCCATATAATTACTTTTTAACTCTAAATTTGAACTTAATATATTTATTATACTAAGTGGTTGTTTCCATTGATGAGCAATCGCATCTACCATCTCCCCCATTGCTGCTAATTTTGATTGTTTTTCAAAAAGTTTTTGTTGCTCAACCCTTTTTTGAGTCTCCTGCTCAATCTTTTTCATTAAAAATTGATTTTGTTCATAAAGTTTTAGATGTGTGTTTATTCGAGATAAAAGCTCTTTTTTCATAAAAGGCTTCGTTACATAATCAACACCACCAATATCATAAGCTTTTTCTATGCTTTGTTCATCTTTCTTTGCAGTTATAAAAATAATTGGTATCTCTTTTGTTAGTGGATTACTTTTAATTTTTATACAAGTTTCAAAACCATCTATATTTGGCATAACTATATCTAATAATATTAAATCTACTCTATTCTCTTTTAATATCTCTAAAGCTTGATATCCTGATGTTGTAATAATTAAATTATAATCTTTTAAATATTCTAAAAGAATATCAAGATTTATAGATGTATCATCTACTGCTAATATAGTTTTCATTATTTTGTCTCTTTTTTAAAGTTTATCTCAAATATAGCACAACTATCTTCATTTCTAGCATCTATAGTTGCATCTTGCTCATCAATTATTTTTTTCGCAATACTAAGCCCCACACCCATACCAGAAGATTCTTTTGTGCTTTTAAAAGGTTCAAAAAGTGTTTTAAATATATCATTTTTAATCCCCCCTGCATTATCTTTAAATATAACTTTTACATTATTATCATCTTCTGAAATTATAATATCAAGTCTTCTATTATCAAAATCTTTAATTTTAATAAGTTCATCTAAAGCATTATTAATAATCACAATCCAAACTTGTTCAACTCTTTGTTTTTGTATATAAGATATAAATTTATATTTTGACTTATCTATATTCATTGAAAATAGTTCACCATTTATATATATATTTGATATATGTTTAGACCTATTATAAGCCATAACAGTTGATACTATTATTGTATTATATATATTTACATATTCAAACTCTTCAGAATTATATTGTGTCATCTCAAACATAGAATCTATAATATTATTTATTCTAATAATACCATCTTTTATAATATTATGTTGTTTCTCCAAAGCTTTTTTCAAAGGTAAATCATTAAGGTTTTTAATTTTTTTATCTATAATCTCAACAGAACCTTTAATATATGTCAAAGGTGTATTTATCTCGTGTGTAAGTCCTGCTGTTACTTGTCCAATAGCTGTAAACTTAGCACTTTTTAATAATTTATCTTGATTATCTTTCTCTTGTTCTATTAATCTATTTTTTAATATTTTTGATTCTAAAGCTCTTTTTAATACTTCAATCAAATTCATAACATCAAATGGTTTTATAATATAACCATTAATACCTATATTAATAGCATCATTTAAAAAGTTAACATCACCATATGCTGATGTTATTATAATAGGAATTAAAGGGTCTATATTTTTTATCTCTTGACTCATTTTTAAACCATTTTTTTTAGGCATATGGATATCTGTTATAATAATATCTATTTTATCTTTATTATTTATATAAAACTCTAATCCATCTTGACCATTTGTTTTTTTATATATATTATTAAATAAAAATCCTAAAGAGTCACCAATTGAATTTAAAATATTAATTTCATCCTCTACATAAAGTAGATTAAAAGCTTTGAACATAGCTTTTATACTAACTCTTCAATTATATCTTTTACATTATTTAAACTTTTAAAAGGTTTTTTTATATAATTTTTAGCTCCATATTTGTGTGATTCTAAAGCTTTATCCATTGTATCAAATGCAGTCATCATAACAATAGGTAAAGATTTATCTGTTCTATTTAGATTTTTTAATAACTCCAAACCACTAATTTGTGGCATCATAATATCACAAAGTAGCAAATCAAAATTAGATTGTGAAATACTATCAATTGCAACTAAAGGATTTGAAAAGGTAACCACCTCAAAGTCATCTTCTAAATATGTGCTTAATATATCTAAAATATTTTGTTCATCATCTACTATTGCTATTTTTTTCATATTCTCTCCATTATATTTTTTATGATAATATTTTTCTACTAAATAAAGATTTGTAACCACTCACCCTATAATCATAAATAATTGTTATTAAAATATTTAAAATAAATTTGTAAATTTATTTATTAAAAAAGTTCCGATAAAGCTATTTATTACTGACTTTTGGCTATAATTGTTTATCT
>JAYELQ010000098.1:0-2530 GCA_034717655.1 Campylobacterota bacterium | reverse complement strand
TTTAAAATAGAATCAGATATTTTTAAATCAGATTGATAATCAGACATAGCTACCCAAAGTCTTAATATTTCAGAACCATATTGTTTCATAACTTTATCTGGTGCTATAACATTACCTTTTGATTTAGACATCTTCTCACCTTTAGCATCAACAGTAAACCCGTGTGTTAATATAGATTTATAAGGAGCTATTTCAGATGAAGCAAGTGAAGTTAATAATGATGATTGAAACCAACCTCTATGTTGGTCACTACCTTCAAGATACATATCAGAAGGATATGAACCTGCATCATAGTTACCACTTCTTAAAACGGCATTTTGAGTAGAACCACTATCAAACCAAACATCAAGTATATCCATAGTTTTTTCTAAATCATCAGGATTTAATCCACTTCCAGGGAAAAGAAGGTCTTTAATCTCCATATCATACCAAGCATCACAACCTTTTTGTTCAAATATCATAGCTACATAATTTAAAACTCTTTCATCATAAACTATCTCATCTGTAAGTTTATTTCTAAAAAATGCAATAGGAACACCCCAGTCTCTTTGTCTTGATATACACCAATCAGGTCTATTTTCAACCATTGTTTTTAATCTATTTACACCATGCTCTGGATAAAACTTAACATTTTTTATACTATCTAAAGCATTTTCTCTAAGTGTTTTATTATTTTTCCCATAAGGTGAATCCATAGATATAAACCATTGTTTTGTTGCTCTAAATATTACAGGTTTATGTGTTCTCCAACAATGTGGATAAGAGTGAGTGATATCAACTTTTTGTATTAAAGCATCACCTAAAAGTTCTAAAATTCTATCATTTGCTTTAAATACATTTACATTTAAAAACTCTTCAGGATTAGGAAGAAGATTTTCTCTAACTATTGTATTATCGTAAGCTCCATTAGCCCCAACAGGCATAATAACATCAAGACCATATTTTAAACCAACTTTATAATCATCTTCACCGTGACCAGGAGCTGTGTGGACTGCACCTGTACCACTATCCATAAGAACATGCTCACCTAATACAATTTTTGATTCTCTATTGTTTAAAGGATTAATAGCAAAACTATTTTCTAAAGTTTTTGGGTCTATATCTTCTACTATATCCCCTTTGACTATCTCATTTTCAATACAAAAGTTATAAAGTTTTTTAGCTACTATAAAATTATCAGATGTTTTTACATAAGTTTCTTCACCATTTAGAGCAATTCCAGTATTTGCAGGAAGTGTCCAAGGTGTAGTTGTCCATATAATTACAGATTCATCTTTATTTTTTAATTTGAATGAAACATAAATAGATGGAGATATCTTATCTTCATATTCAACTTCTGCTTCTGCTAAAGCTGTTTGTGCTGCCCAAGACCAATAAACAGGTTTACTTCTTTGTATTAATAAACCTTGTTTAGCTATACTAATAAGTTCTCTATATATATTTGCTTCAAATTTAAAATCCATAGTTAAGTAAGGATTTTCCCAATCAGCAATAACACCTAATTGTTTAAACTCATCTTTTTGTATATCTACAAATTTTGTAGCATGGTCACGACAAAGTTGTCTAAAAACACTTTTAGGTAACTCTTTTTTCTTTTTACCACCCTTTTTTTTATTTAGAGCCTCTTCCACTTTTTGCTCTATTGGTAAACCGTGACAATCCCAACCTGGAGTATATCTTACTGATTTTCCATCAAAATAGTGATATTTAATAATGATATCTTTTAAAATTTTATTTAAAGCATGACCTATATGTATATTTCCATTTGCATAAGGTGGTCCATCATGAAGAGTAAAGCTTTCACAATCTTTTCTATTTAATTTCATTTGATTGTATACTTTTTCATTATCCCAAAGTTTATATTGCTTTGGTTCATTATTTGGTAAACTACCTCTCATTGGAAAAGTTGTTTTTGGTAATTGTAAACTATCTTTATAATCTATTGTTTGTTCTGTAGCCATTTTTATAATAATCCTATAATCTAAAATTTAATAAAGTATATCTAAAAAAAGTTAAAAGAAATTAAAAGAAATAAGCTCTTATTTATAGTTTTAAAAGATTAAATTAAAAGAATTTTAAAATTTATATTAAAAACTATTGACAAATATATTTTTTTTTACTATAATTCTGCCACAACAAAACAAATGTGACTTATTAGCTCAGTAGGTAGAGCATCTCCCTTTTAAGGAGGTGGCCGTTGGTTCGAATCCAACATGAGTCACCATTATAATATTATATTAATTTATAATATTTGTTATTTTAAATACGGTCGATTAGCTCAGTTGGTAGAGCGCTACCCTTACAAGGTAGATGTCAGTGGTTCGAGTCCACTATCGACCACCATTATATATTATTGGCCCCATCGTCTAGTGGTTAGGATCCATGGTTTTCATCCATGTTACAGGAGTTCAAGTCTCCTTGGGGTCACCAATATTTTATAAAAGTGCAGTTGTAGCTCAGCTGGTTAGAGTCCCTGCCTGTCACGCAGGTTGCCGCGAGTTCGAATCTCGTCAACTGCGCCACTTTTATT
>JAYELQ010000097.1:0-2534 GCA_034717655.1 Campylobacterota bacterium | reverse complement strand
TATAACTTTAGTGAAGATAGTGAAGAAAAAATATTTAATACAGATATGATTTTATATTTTATAAATAAATATCAAATAAGAGATAAGCTTCCAACTGAGATGATAGATATTAATGTAAGAAGTGATTATAAAAAACTTAGAACTATTATTTATACAAATAAAAAACTAAATGGGAACTTTGAAACATTACAAGATTTAATAGGAGGTGATATAGTATCTGTTTCAAATTTAGTACAAGATTTTTCTGCTTTAAACCTTGAAAAATCAAATAATTTTAAATCTTTAATGTTTTATTTAGGACTCGTTACAATTCATAGTAGAGAACTTGATTTAAATCTAATAATTCCCAATGAAACAGTAAAAAGAATAGATATTGATTTTTTAAATGATACTTTAGAGTTAGAAAAAGTATTTAAACTAGATTTTAATAAGCTTGAAGAGTATTTAAAAAACTTTGCATTAGATGGAAGCTTGGAGATATTTAAATATTTAGCACTTATGATAAAAGAAAATACAGGAATTAGAGATTATATATATAAAGAACAAAGTGTAAAGTCTATGTATATGGCTTATCTTTCACTTACTCCATATTTTTTAATAAAATCAGAACTAGAGTTAAATAAAGGATTTGCAGATATATTAATAAAACCATTTAATCCTTATGTTAAATATGTTGGATTACTAGAATTTAAATATATAAAACTTACAGATAAAGCAGATACTCAAACTATTAAAGAGTTAAAACAAGAAGCTATAAAACAATTAGAAAAATATGAAAAAGATTATCTTGTAACAGAGCATACAGATAAAGGCTTAGGGCTTAAAAAAGTTGTGCTTATTTTTCACGGTTGGGAGATGAAAGTTTGTGAAGAGGTTTAATATAAATATTTTTTCTACTTTATTAAAAGAAGTCCGATACTATCAAAGTGATAAAATAAGAAGATAGCTACAAGAGCAAATCTCTATTTTATTGGATATAACTATTATAAACTTAATTGATCTAATACTTTATTTTCCACATCTCTTAAACTTATAAAAGGTTTAGTTATGTAATCTTCTGCACCAATTTTATTTGCTTTTATAATATTATCTAAAGTTGAGTATGCTGTCATTATTATAATTTTTTGATTTTTATTCGTTCTCAAACTTATCACTTCTAGTTAGAAATCTTTTTAATACATCTAAGATATCTTGTTCATCATCTACTATTGCTATTTTTTTCATTTTTATCACCTTTTATTTATTTAAATTTTTACAATTTTCTTGTTTTACTATATTTAAAGTTTTAAAAACTTCACCTGTAGCAATCTCTATCTCATTTCCAATTTGAAGAAGATGGTCATTTGAGTCATTTTGTGCATTGTGGTCTATATATTTTTGTACATTTTGATGCACTCTTTTATGAGCATTATTTAGATTTTTCCAGTTTTGAGTTTTTGTAAATGGGGCATTATTAATCTCTTGTTCTTTTATCCACGAAGCTAATTTACATTCAGTATGAGTTGCCACTTTAAAAGTGCTTCTCTCATTTAATTTTACAAAATTTGATGTTTTAAAGTTAAAATGATCTAATTTTAAACTATTTAAACTATATATCATATTAACATCACAAATTTGCTTTTTTGCTTCATCTCTAAAGCTAGCATGACTTGCAAAACTTATAAGGTTTTCAGATAGTGTTGCTACATCTTTTGCTAAATTATCTATGTTTGTTGCATCTGAAGCATTCTCTTGTGTATTTTTATCAAGTATATTAATAGCATCATTTATCTGTACTATTCCAAGAGATTGTTCTTTAGATGCTTGTGATACCATATCTATCATCTCTTTATTTTTCTCTATTTTTTCATTTAGATGTTTGTAGCCTACTATCATATCATTTGCTATTTTTTTACCATTACTAGCTTTTGTATTTGCACTTTCAACTAACTCTTTGATATCTCTAGCAGCTTCAGCACTTCTACTAGCTAGATTTCTAACCTCTTGTGCAACTACTGAAAACCCTTTACCAGCTTCACCAGCAGTTGCTGCTTCAACAGCAGCATTAAGTGAAAGGATATTTGTTTGAAATGCTATTTGGTCTATCACACTTATAGCTTCACTTATTGCATTAACTTTTTCATTTATCTCATCCATAGCACAAGATGTTTGATTAGCAAGTTTTTCACCTTTTGAAGCTGATGTTGTAACCTCATTAGATAAATCTGACATTATATTTACATTTTCACTACTACTTTGTATATTACTTGATATCTCTTCAACTGCAGCTGCTGTTTCCTCTAACGATGCTGCTTGTTCATTTGCAGAATGTGATAATGAGTTTGCAGAATTTGAAAGTATATGAATATTATTAGATAGTTGCTCACCACTTCTCATAATAGTTGCTAATAGTTCTGATATATTACTACCTATAGTTTTTGTTCCAAATACTATTGAACTTAATGTCCCACTTACATTTTCAACATCAAACCTATGGTCAAATCTAGCATTTCCATACTCTATTAAAGCTTTATTTATGATATTAAATTTATCAC